>NZ_CAWPKW010000319.1:0-33703 GCF_963888615.1 Brasilonema octagenarum UFV-OR1
AATTACTCATTCTCCCACAGTAATACCTGGTTAACTTACGCCGTGCTGTACTAGTAGGCATTTGCCTGGGGGGCTAGGTTTGGGAATGGCGATCGCTCGTCAACTCGTAGAACTCCACGGCGGTACAATTGAGGCAGCCAGTGAGGGGCAAGGACGAGGTGCAACGTTTACCGTCAAGCTGCCGTTAGTTTGACAGGGCAATATGGCAAAAGACAATGGATTTTCAGCTATCTATCCATGCCCAAGAAGAACTTGTAGAAAGAAATATACCTTTAGAGGTTATAGAACTTGTACTTAACTAACCCGAACAAGTAGTAGAGGAGGACAACTTAAAGGTATATCAAGGAAGATTTGAAGCAGCCAACGCCAAAAACCTACTTGCTCAGAGCTTATGTCAACGATCAAGTTAATCCTATTAGAGTAGTGACAGTCTACAGAACTAGCAAAATCAATAAATATCTTCGGTAAAGAATATGCAAGCTAAATACGACACAGAGCAAGATATTCTACGGATTCGTTGGTCAGATGCACCAATTGAAGAAAGCGACCAAGAGCAGTCTGGAGTCATTCTTGACTATGATCAACAAGGCAATGTGATTGGTGTAGAAATTCTCAACGCTTCCCATAAAATTAGCCAGTGGCAACAATTGACTTCACCTATTAGGGTAGATGGCTAATGGTAACAAAGTAGCAAAATAAAAAAATAAAATCAAAATAGCTATCCAAAAACGCTGATTATGAGTAAAGAAGAACAGCTACTCGAATATTGGCGCCAACTCTCTAGCGTTCGTTGCCCAAGATCAAGTGCTTCAACTCGCACAATCTCTTAAACCTCAGCCGGAGTTCGTTCCACAAACTCCCCTTGGCAAAAAGCTGTGGGAAATTCGTCAACGTATCGTTGCTTAAAGGAGGAGGAACTTGAACAGGAACTCGCAGAGCGTCGCGGCGGCTGGCGGGAAAAAGACTAGATGACTCGAACATTCATTCATTCTGGTGAAGCAGCGCTGCGGGAGGGTTTCCCTCCGCAGGCGACTGCTGAACCCGAAGGGTGTGCTTATTGCGGCGGCTCGTGGCGATACAACCCGTTCACTTAGTGCGCTTCGCATTCTCAGCGCTCGCGATCGCGAATTTGCTTCAAGCGCCTTCATCCAGCTAGAGACCCTACCTAAAGCAATCTATAATAAACAATAGGTAGAACGCGCTTCACATTGCTGCTGCACTTTCTGTTGATGCAGAGGAATTTGTAACTACTGAAAAAACTACAAAACCGATGTGTCGTGTTATGGAAATTCAAATCGTTTCAATTGCGAGTGAGGCACTCCGTTGGGCGGGTTCCCCGACTTGAAGGAAGTGCCGAACCCGTAAGGGTGAATAAAATTCTTGCCGAATTGCCCAAGCCATAAGCGCCATGCAACGACCTCAACCAGAAACAGTCACATTAGACGATGTTGTCATTACCGAGGAGTTATCCCGCCGAACCCCTCGTCCCCCAAACTTGCTCTCAGAAAATCAGGCATTGCATGCGTTGGCGCGGCAGTTGGTAAATCAGCCGGAAATAATGCTCCAAAATCTGGTTGACATGGCACTGGACTTATGCACTGCCCAAAGCGTAGGAGTCAGCTTGCTACAGACAACTCCGAGTGGTGAAGAAGTCTTTGGCTGGATTGTTTTAGCAGGAACATTAAAACAGTACGTAGGCAACACCGCACCCCGCAACTTTAGTCCTTGTGGAACGTGCCTTGATCGGGGTACTCCTCAGCTTTATTCGTATCCCGGTCGATATTTCACCTATTTTCAAGAGGCAGAAGCACAGATTGTTGAGAGCCTAGTCTTACCACTGACCGCTGATAACCATGCCCTTGGTACCATCTGGATTGTATCTCACGATGAGCAGCGACATTTTGACAGTGAAGATGTCCGGGTGATGACGAGTTTGGCAGACTTTACAGCAGCAGCGTTGCTTCTGAATCAGCGACAAACGAGGGAATTGCTTGCTGCCAATGCTGCCCTAGAAGCTGAAATTATTGAACGCAAGCGATCGCAAGAAGCATTACGCGAGAATAATGCATACTTAAAGTCTCTTGTCAACCTGGTGCCCGATATGCTCTGGCGCAATGACGTAACTGGCAACACCAGTTGGTACAACCAGCGCTGGCTCGATTACACCGGGCAAACGATGGAAGAGGCACAGGGCTATGGCTGGCTAGAGGTGATTGATCCCGAGGATCGCGCCCAATCCCTCGCCAATTTTCAGAACGCGGTGAATGAGCGTCGTCTCCTGCGACAAGAACACCGCATTCGGGGTACAGACGGAAACTATCGCTGGTTTCTGATTCAGGCAAGTCCGGTCTTTGACGCCCGAGGATGCATTATTCAATGGTTCGGAACCGCCACCGATATTCATGAGCAGCGGACTGTGCTTGAGACGTTACGCGAATCGGAAGAACGGCTACAGCTGGCTGCCGATGCTGCCACTTTTGGTACCTATGAGTATATTCCGCAAACCGATCAAATCAACTGGTCAACAACGTTGAAAGCGATTCATGGCTTGCCGGAAGACGCAGAAATTACCTTTAATCGATTATCTGAATTCATTCACCCCGAAGATCAGGAGCAGACTTTGGGCAAATTCCATCAATTCCTCAGTCCAGATGCTTCCGGAGCTTACGAGCACGAGTTTCGCATCGTGCGGACGGATGGAGCAGTGCGTTGGCTACTCGATAAAGGGCGGGTATTCTTCACGGGTGAGGGAGAACACCGTAGAGTTGATCGCGCTATCGGTGTAACGCTTGACATCACTGATCGCAAGCTCTCAGAAGCAGCCTTGCACGAATCGGAACAACGTTTGCGGACGTTGATTGAGAATCTGCCAGGTGGGGCAGCGTTTGTCGTTGACCGCAATCTGCGCTATCTGCTTGCCGAAGGCGAAGCACTCTATGCCGCCGGTTTCAAAAGAGAAGATTTAGTCGGCAAAACCATTTTCGAGGCGATGCCGCCCGAATTAACCGCCAAGTATGAGGAGCTATACCGCATGGCTCTCTTGGGTGAGTCGTTTGAGCATGAGCACAATGCACACGATCACTCGTATATATCGCGCGGAACTCCGCTTCGCACGAAAAGCGGCGAAGTTTATGCTGTGCTTGCCGTCTCTTACGACATATCCGATCGCAAAAAAGCAGAAGTTGCTTTGCGCGAGAGCGAAGAACGATTCCGCTTATTCGTCACCGCTAGCTCGGACATAATATACAGAATGAGCGCAGATTGGAGTCAGATGCGTAACCTCGAAGGTAAGAACATCCTCGCCAGCACTGAGAACCCCAGCCACACATGGCTTGAAACGTATATTCCCAAGGAGGAGCAGCCGCAGGTATGGGCTGTCATCCAAGAAGCCATCCGAACCAAGAGCACGTTTGAGTTGGAACATCGGGTTATTGAACAGGACGGCACAATCGGCTGGACGTTCTCGCGCGCCATCCCAATGCTGAATGAGCAGGGTGAAATCATTGAATGGTTCGGAGCAGCAAGTGATGTGACCGATCGCAAACAAACCGAAGCAGCGATCGCTCAAGACCTTAAAGATACACAACTGTTGCGTGACCTGAGCGCACGGCTCGTCACCGAAGGCAACATTCAGGCGCTTTATCAAGAGATTATGGCAACGGCGATCGCCCTCACGAGGGCAGATGCCGGAACGGTGCAAATTCTCGATGAAGCAACGCAAGAACTGGTGCTGCTCGCTACCCAGGACTTTGAGCGAAATATGATCGAGCATTTCTACCGCGTCAACGCCAGTTCAAATACGTCCTGCGGCATTGCACTGGTAACGGGCGAGCGCACCTTCGTTGATTTCGATGTGCCAGAAAATGAAGACCCCGACGGTTCATGCCGAGTGCACGTGGAGGCAGGTTATCTCTGTGCCCAGTCCACGCCGCTGATTGCTCGTTCGGGTAAAGCGATCGGCATGTTTTCAACGCATTGGCGCAAACACTATCGACCGAGCGATCGCGAACTGCGCTTTCTCGATTTACTCGCCCGCCAAGCGGCTGATCTAATTGAGCAGCGGCAAGTCCAAGTCGCCCTGCGCGAATCGGAAGAAAAATACCGCACTTTATTTAATTCGATTGATGAAGGCTTTTGCATTTTTGAATTAATCGAGGACGACGAGGGCAACGCGGTTGATTGGATTTATCTAGAAGCGAATCCGGCGTTCGAGCAGCAGACCGGCTTCATCAATCCAATCGGTAAGCGCATCAGCGAGTTTCAGCCCGACCTCGAACGCCTCTGGTTCGAGCGGTTCGCGTGCGTCGCCCGAACGGGTCAGCCGATGCGCTTCGTACAATACACCGAAGCGATGGGCATTTGGTATGACGTTTACGCGCTGCGCGTCAGCGTGGCGGGCGACAACCGCGTGTCGCTTCTGTTCACTGACATCACCGAGCGCAAACGCCGCGAAGCAAATCTCGCTTTCCTCGCCGGTTTGATGAACGATTTTGCGCCGCTTGCCACTGCCAAAGAAATTATGGAAATGGCGGGCAAACGCATCGCCGAACATCTCGATCTGTCGCGCTACATGTTTGTTGAGATTTACCCAGAGGCAGGCACATGCACATATCTGCTCCCCAGCCGTCCCGCCGGGCAGCTTGAGATCAGCGGGAGCTACATACTCGCCGATTACCACACCGAAGAGGAACACCGCCTGCTCTGCACCGGGCATTCGATGGTCATGAACGACGTGCGCGACGGAACGCGTTCGCCCGAACAGATCGCGGCATTTGAGGCGTTCGACATCGCTTCGATCGTCAACACGCCTTATTTAAGCAACGGACGCTGGGTTTTCGATCTGGGCGTCGCGCGCAGCAAGCCTTCGGTTTGGCGCGAGGATGAAATCGAGCTTTTGCGGGAAATCTCCGCGCGCGTTTGGCTCCGAATCGAACGCGCCCGGACCGAAGTAGACCTGCGCCAGTCGGAAGAGAAATATCGATCGCTGTTCAACTCAATGGACGAAGGGTATTTCCTTTGTGACGTGATTTTTGACGAAACCGATCAGCCCACTGACCTCTTCTATATTGATGAGAATCCAGCCGCAGTTCGCATGACGGGGCAAAGTTTTCGGGGGCAGCGACTGAGAGAAATTAATCCAAACTATGAAGAATATTGGTACGAGATCTTTGGTCGCGTTGCCCAAACGGGTCAAGCTGAACGGCTAGAGCGATACGCCGCACCTAACCAAATTTGGTACGACTTTTATGTCTTTAAAGTCGGTTGTGATGACACTCGACGAGTTGCGGTTGTATTTAATGACATCACCGATCGCAAACGTGCAGAAGAACAATTGCGCTACGCTGCTGAGACGGATGCTTTCCGGTTGAAGTTGTCGGATGCACTGCGTCCCTTAAGCGATCCCGTTGCCATGCAGGAAACAGCCATGCAGACGCTAGGCGCTTATCTGAATGTAAATCGTGCTTTCTACGGTGAAGTCTTAGATGACGATGACACACTCGTGATCGGTTCGGGTTATGCCGACGGACTTTCCCCAATTGTGGCACAGATTAAATTTTCCGAGTTTGACTCCGATTTGCTCACGGATTATCGCGCCGGACGAACGGTTGTGATCAATGACCTTTACGTGGATATGCAGCTTTCGGCGAAGGCAAAGACAGAGTTCGATGCCATTCAGGTGCGGGCTGCCGTTGGAGTGGCGCTCTTGAAAAATGAAAAAGTGCGGGCAATCTTGAGCATTCATCAGTCTGTGCCGCGCCAATGGACTCCAAGCGAAATCGCATTGCTAGAAGAAACCGCCGATCGCACTTGGGCAGCCGTAGAGCGTGCCCGTGCCGAAGCTGCCCTCCGTGAATCAGAAATGCAGCGAGTTCGAGAACAATCTGTCCTTGAACAAGAACGCCAACGTGCTGAATCTCTAGCCGAACTCGATCGCGCCAAAACCACTTTCTTCAGCAACGTTTCTCACGAATTCCGCACGCCGTTAACGTTGCTGCTGGCTCCCCTACAAGATGCCTTGAACGATCGCACCACACCCCTCGCCCCTCCTCAACGGGAACGACTGGAACTGGCGCATCGAAACACAAATCGACTCCTGAAACTGGTCAATACCCTACTCGACTTCTCGCGCATCGAAGCCGGACGCATGGAAGCGGTATACGAGGCGACAGACTTGGCACTGTTGACAACTGAGCTAGCCAGTGTATTTCGTTCCGCCATTGAGCGGGCAGGGCTACGGCTGATTGTCGATTGTCCACCGTTGCCAGAACCCGTCTACGTAGACCGTGAAATGTGGGAAAAAATTGTTCTCAACCTGGTCTCCAACGCCTTTAAGTTTACCTTTGAAGGTGAAATCGCCGTCAGGCTGCATCTTGCTGATCAGCGTCATGTAAAGTTACAGGTAGAAGATACAGGCACAGGGATTTCACCTGAGGAACTGCCCCATCTGTTTGAGCGATTCTACCAGATACGAGGAACAAAAGCAAGGACTCATCAAGGGTCTGGTATTGGTCTAGCGCTGGTGCATGAACTGATTCGACTAAATGGTGGCACCGTAGACGTGAGCAGCACCATAGGACAGGGAACTTGTTTCACCGTCACTATTCCTTTGGGCACAGCTCACCTGCCAAATGACCGTATCTCAGCAACACGTACTCAAGCATCAACAGGAATCGGTGCAGATCCTTATGTTCAGGAGGCTGAGCGTTGGCTACCGGAAGAAGGGAACAGGGAACGCTTAACAGGGAACAGGGAGCAAGGAGCAGAGGAAGGTGGGGAAAGTGCGGAAGAAATTACTCCCTCATCTCCCTCATCTCCCCTATCTCCCTCACCCCGCATTCTCCTAGTCGATGACAACGCCGACATGCGAGATTACCTGACGCGGATACTGAGCGAACACGTGCAAGTCCAAGCTGTTGGGGATGGAGCAGCGGCGCTGGCGGCGGCACAAGAGCGAGTGCCGGATCTGGTACTGAGTGATGTGATGATGCCACAGCTAGACGGCTTGGAGTTGCTCAAAGCATTGCGGGCTGAGGCATGCACAAGAGAAGTTCCCATCATCCTGCTTTCTGCCCGTGCAGGCGTTGAGTCGGTGGTAGAAGGACTCGAAGCTGGGGCGGACGACTACCTAATCAAGCCCTTCTCTGCCACCGAACTGGTATCCCGTGTAAATGCTCATCTCCAGATGGCACACCTGCGTCTTGAAGCACTCCGCCAGGAAAGAACCACCAGCCGCAGAAAGGACGAGATGCTGTCAATAGTGTCCCACGAACTGAATACCCCCCTGGTTGCCATTCTCGGTTGGACGCGATTACTCCGTGCAAATCCGCCCAGTCACTCTATGCTGATGAAATCGCTGGAGACAATTGAGCGCAATGCCACCCTGCAAGCTAAACTGATATCAGACTTGCTGGATATTTCACGGATTACCGCAGGCAAACTGCATCTTAACCTTGAGCCTGTTGAACTGCAATCGGTGATTGAAACGGCGATTGCCACAGTGCATCAAACCCAAAAAACCAAAGACATTGAGCTGACGTGTCTGCTTGACCCTTTACCAATAATAGTTCAAGGCGATCCAGACCGTTTGCAGCAGATTGTTTTAAATCTACTGACCAACGCCATCAAATTTACGCCTCAAGGAGGAAGAATTAAGATACGTCTTAATGTTATAGAAAATCAAGCCCAGATCAAGGTAAGTGACACTGGCTGCGGAATAAGTGCCGAGTTTCTGCCTCATGTTTTTGACAGTTTTCGTCAAGCAGAAAGTTCAAAGAGTCAATCTATTAAAGGGCTAGGGCTGGGACTGGCGATCGCCCGTCACTTGGTAGAACTCCACGGTGGCACCATCTACGCCGAAAGTCCTGGATTTGGGCAAGGTGCAACTTTTACTGTCAACTTAGCGCTTATTAGTGTTAGTTTTTAACAGTTATCAATTATCACTCACCAGTTATCGCACCAGCCGGCGAGGCTTTATGAGAACCGCCTTAAAAAAATTAATGTTGTTTAATTTTAACGAAGCTGTTTTACCATAAATAATAGTTTAGTGTCAACAAGAGGCTAATAACAAACGCTTAGCACTCAAATCTAACACCAGAGATCTGTCTACAAACGCTAATCCCTAAGTAGTTCTTGAGTACTAGGACTAAATTTTAACATGAGTATATCAGAGAGCCAACTAGAGTTTGAAGCTTTGCTGGACTACCTCAAGCAAAACTGTAGTTACGATCTGAGTGGTTATAAGGAAGGAACTTTGGTGCGTCGGGTGCAATACCGTATGCAGCAGTTAGAAATCGAGAACTACGGGAACTACTTGCAATATCTACAAAATAATTCAGACGAATGTGTTTCTCTGTTTAACACGATCTTAATTAATTACTCTGGCTTTTTTCGTGATAGCGATTCCTGGGATTATTTAGCGAACCAAATCATTCCCCAAATTATCACACGCAAGCAGTCGGATAAAAAAATCCGAGTTTGGAGTGCTGGCTGTGCTTCTGGACAGGAAGTTTATACACTGCTTATGTTGCTAGCTGAGGCTCTTGGTATCGAGCAATGTTTGCAGCGAGTGCAAGTTTTTGCCACAGATATAGATGAAGATGCACTTGCTGAGGCGCGGCAAGCAAGTTATAGCGACAAAGAGGTAGCAAACATTCCGAGTGACCTACTGTCCAAATACTTTGAGCAAACCCAGCAACGCTACGTTTTTGACTCCAAACTGCGTCGCACAATCATTTTTGGTGTCCATGACTTGACGAACAATGCGCCCATGTCCAAAATTGACCTGGTTGTGTGCCGCAACGTGCTAATATACTTTAAACCCCAAACCCAGGAAAAAACTCTGGTTCGCTTTCATTTTGGCTTGTGTGATAATGGCTTTCTTTTCCTAGGTAACTCAGAAGGCTTGACCAACAACAAATATATCTTCACACCTGTCAGTTTGAAGCATCGTATTTTTGCGAAAGGACAAAATCTCACTTTACAGGATCACCTGCTGCTGGCACCCCGGACTGACACCAAAAAAGCAGTTAACCCTCTAACTACCCAAATCCAGATGTGGAAAGCAGCCTTCCTTGCTAGTCCATTAGCCCAGCTAGCAGTGGATCGCAGTGGTCGCCTGCTTCTGGCTAATGAACAGGCTAACACCTTGTTTAATTTGAACATCAGTCATATTGGTGCGCAAGTGGAAGATCTAGAGATAGCGCGACTTATCAATCCATCCACTTTTATCAATCAGCTTGATCGCGATCGGGCGAAGCCCAGTGCCGTTCGGCGCAGCCGTACCGCAGGTTCAGACAATAGCCACTCGTCGCTGGGCCCCAAACATATAGAGTGGGTTACTGATAATCACACAACTTATCTAAACATCTACACCACACTAATATCAGATGAGAGTGGTAAGGCCCTAGGCACAAACCTGACTTTTATTGATGTCACCCGCAATATATTGTTAGAGGATGAAATTGAACGCTTAAACTCAGCCCTGGTAAAGGTGACTCAGGAACTAAAGGAGACAAAAGAAGTATTACATACTACAACACAACAATTCGATAGTACTCAAAAGGAGCTGGAAAGCGTACACCAGGAGATGCAATTTAGAATTAATTTGTGAGGATTTTGCCATCGAATCTAAACATAATTTGGTTGATAGACTGCACCAAATGAGTGGTCACTATTAACCTCAATAACTAAATCAACAAATGTGGGAGATTTAACTAACGGATTGATGAACAATTCTGGGTGCAAAGAACACCAAAAGTAATTCACAAATTGCTCCACTTCTTTTTCACTCATTCCTGACTTACCAGCAGCAATCATTTGCCGTTCCGCTTGTTTGCGCCACTCTAAGGAAAGACGATAATCTCTGGGATACAGCAAAATTAGGTTATCTAACTGCTCCCACAGTGGTAGGTAATCGCTGAGTTTGCTATTCATCTGACAGGCAAACGCTTTATCCTCATCTGTTATGATAGGGGGCGGTGCGGTGTCAAACGCAGTAGGCTCAATTGGTCGTACACCCACAAACCAACCTTCAAACAAGACAATATCTACATTCTCTACAATTTCTGGAGTCGTTCTATCGCCAGCACCTGCATGAAGAGATTTGTCGAAACGGGGAACTGCAACAGGACTTTTGCGCTGGCGGACTTGCTGCAGTATTGTTAAACCCAATTCTACATCGTGTGTTCCTGGAGGACCACGCCAAACTAAGCGCGGCTGTTTCTGTTTTAATGCCAAGCGCTCGTCATGTGTTTTGTACAAGTCATCTAAAGATAAACTCAGCGTACGGTATCCCGACTGTTTGAGAATCGCGCACAGAGTATTACACATCGTCGTTTTGCCTGTTCCCTGTCCTCCTAAAATACCTTGTATGAACGGACGCCCCAATTGTTGGTGATTAGATACTAGTTGTTTTGCTAAAGATAGCCAAAGATTATTTTCATTAGTCATTAGTTGTTAGTCATAGTCAAAAATAATTTTTCTCTGCTCCCTTCTCCCTTCTTTCTGCTCCCTTCTCCCTTTTCCGTTCACGAACCAAGCTTGAAAGCTTCCAGAAACAAGCTGTACATAAAACCGATTTTAAGGATATTGAGAGATTCTACCCAAAGCGCCTGTCGCTCTCGTATGCTACGACCGTAGTATATCCGGCTGCCGACTTCTGTTAATGTCAATAACACTCCAGCAACAACAATGTCCCATTCAGCAGTTTGTCCAGATGTGGTGGCAACTGCGCTTCCCAAAAAAAAACCGAATAAACAACTAATTATCAAAACCGAAAACCGTCGCCAAGGATTGAAAAACCATAGCCGCAAGCGTAATGCAATGGCATTAAATAGGTTGTTTAAGCGTGTGTTTTGCATGAATGGGACTTCCGCAATGACTAAGAGTGTAGGAGAGTAGGGGGCACCCGAGCACCCGAGCACAAGCAGCAAGGAGTTAGGGAGGCGGGAGAAATATTTTCATCTGTTCTGCTGTAAGCACTTTATGAGGGCTAGTTTTAAGGTAAAGTCAAGAAATCATGACATATTTATATAGGGGGATTCAAAAAATAAAATGTCCTAAAGTTATTGGTTAATGTGTAGAAAACGGTTATTAGTGTTGATGCCTAGCCCAGAGGCTGGGTAATTGATTGTGGATTTCTTGCTGGCAAATGCCGTATGGAGGATCTCTGGCAAGTGCATATGCTTGCTTAAATAGTATTGTGGCTATTTGTTAGGTTTTGAATAATCATACAAAATATATA
The DNA here is from genome assembly GCF_963888615.1 of Brasilonema octagenarum UFV-OR1. NCBI lineage: Bacteria > Bacillati > Cyanobacteriota > Cyanophyceae > Nostocales > Scytonemataceae > Brasilonema > Brasilonema octagenarum. The sequence continues at coordinate 11,243 of NZ_CAWPKW010000319.1, forward strand.
CTTTTCTTCATTGTGAGCAATAACCTTGTTGTTTTGCTTTAAGAAGCATACATGATATATTTCACGCACTAGTTACCAGACAGCCTTGGGTGGGCAATTTTTTTTAGATTGCTTTTACCGCTATTGGGCTGTTACTTGCTCAAGCCGACACTATAAATACTTACCAGTAAAATATATTACCATGAACCCGCCAGTGTGTTGTCACGCTATTCTGGTAGGTTTTTCGTTGGGAGTGCTGTTTCTACCAATGGGATGCCGTCAGAAGAGTGTATCCTTCGAGTCCACAAAATTAGAAGCTTCTTCTCTACCGTCTGCTCAAACACATCAGGAACAGAGCGCAGCATCATCATCTGGTTCCTCAGTATCTACAAAAAGTTATCAAGTCGAAAGTAGCAGTGGTGGGATCAAGCATACCGTTATGACATATCAACAGGGATCAAGTGGGCAAGCAGCTAATCAAGGAACTTTACGAATGAGCAACCAAACCAACCAACCTGTGCGTCTTGCTCTACTGTCACGACGTTCTCTAAAGAAAGGCTCTTCTTCTGGACAAACTAAAGATGCTGTCCCTGCACACTGGGATTTTGCTCCACAAGAAGGTAGTGAGAAGGGGATGATTCTAGCTTTGCCAAACGGTAAGTTAGAACTGGAGACGGGAGATATTTTAGTTGCCTTTGCGCAGGATGGTTCCCGTCGCTACTGGGGCCCATATGTTGTTGGAGAAACTTTCTTACCAAGTTGGAATTCTCAAAACAAAGAATGGCAACTTATTCTTAGTCCTTAGTCCTGAGTCCTGAGTCATTAATCATTAGTCGTTAAGCTTGAACACCTGGAACCGAAAAACTGAGCCAAAGTCATGTTGATTAATTTAGCATTTAGACTGTTGACTGGTTACTTATAACTAATGATTAATGACTATATGGGCAAACGTCGAGTCTTCGCTGTGACTCTGTCGATTTTATGGTTAGTTTTAATTGCTGGGGTGGCATTCTTTTGGCATTTGGGCAGTATTGGCTTGATTGATGAGACAGAGCCACTGTTTGCTGAAGCCTCCCGCCAGATGTTTGTTACAGGTGATTGGATTACTCCATTTTTCAATGGTGAAACTCGTTTTGATAAACCGGCTTTAATTTATTGGTGTCAGGCGATCGCCTACTGGATTTTTGGAGTCAATGAATGGGCAGTCCGTTTGCCTTCAGCGCTTGCTGCTACAGGACTAATTAGTTTGGCATTTTACACTATACAGTGGCATTTAGCAAGACAAGACTACCTTGAGCGAACAACTCGCCCAACTCGACGCTGGTTAACGGCTGCTTTGGGAGCTGCTGTCATGGCATTGAGTTCACAAATGATTGTCTGGGGCAGAACGGGTGTTTCTGATATGTTGCTGGTTGGCTGCATGGACTCGGCGTTGTTGTGCTTTTTTCTCGCTTATGCCCAACCTTCACAATCAGAAATGAAAGCACGGTGGTATTTGGCTTTTTATGTCCTGACTGCGGGTGCAATTTTAACCAAAGGACCAGTAGGAATTGTCTTACCTGTGCTGATTATCGGCATATTTGTGCTTTATTTGGGAAATGCAAAAGCAATTTTACGGGAAATGCGTCCCCTTACAGGTTTACTCATTATTCTATGTTTATCAGTACCCTGGTATCTGCTAGTTATTTGGCGTAATGGTGAAAATTATATTAATTCATTTTTTGGTTATCACAATCTTGAACGTTTTACAAGTGTAGTAAACCGTCATTCAGCGCCTTGGTATTTTTACTTTTTCGTTGTCTTAGTAGGTTTTGCTCCATACTCAGTGTACTTGCCTTTGGCAATGGCAAGGCTGAAATTTTGGCAACCAAAGTACTGGCGTTCTCAAAAACGCTCTAGTCAACTCGGTTTATTTGCTTTTGTCTGGTTTATTGGTGTTTTTGGCTTCTTCACCACTGCTGTCACCAAACTCCCCAGCTATGTGTTGCCCTTAATGCCAGCAGCAGCTATTTTGGTAGCTTTGTTATGGAGCGACTTGCTTAAGGATGAGAAGATCACACAGCAATATTCTCCTGATTCTCTTAATCGTCCCTTCTTGTGGACAGGTTGGGTGAATGTTGTATTTTTATCAGTCCTAGCAGTCGCAATGTTTTACGTTCCTCAGTTAATACGTGATCCCGCCGCACCTAAATTCTCTGAGTCGTTTCAACAGTCAGGCTTATCAGTACTAGGAGGTGTGATTTGGCTAGTTTGCGCTCTTATAGTGGCGGCTTTACTGGTGCGTCGTTATTATCAACCAGTATTAATGGTGAATGTATTGGCGTTTGCGGCGTTTTTAGTTTTTGTTCTCACGCCTTGTTTGTTTTTGATAGATCAAGAACGTCAGCTACCTTTACGGGAATTGTCTGCGATCGCAGTCCAAGCACAACAACCCAATGAAGAACTTATGATGGTGGGTTTCAAAAAACCAAGCGTAGTTTTCTATACTCAAAAACCAGTAAATTACGTCAAAATATCTACAAAAGCTGCACAATATATTCAAGACAAAGCTGCCAAGAAAACACAACCTCCCTCAGTGTTGGTTCTTGCTCAGTTCAAAAAGTTTCCTGAAATGAACTTAAAGCCAACTGATTACGAAAAGTTGGGTACAAGCGGGGCTTATCAACTGATTCGAGTTCCTTTGAATAAGAAAGAACTAGGAAACTCTTAACGCGACTTTTGGAGAAGCAGCGGGGGATAGTCGAAAGTAAACCAAAGGAAGCAAATTTGGGCGATCGCGCCTTGCGCGGCTCCCCCGAGTGAGCATCGCCTCACGGTTAACATCTTGAAATATAAGTTGTTTCGTCCATTTAGCAGTACCTTTTTTGACAATGTGGCAACGGATTCTACGACGACAGCGTTGCCCTCTACTATGTTCTATAGCAAGTTTTTGAGGAGCATTGGGAATGACAGCAGCAACAGACCCCGTAAAGTTGAGCAAGCAGGAAGTTGGCAAAGCCGCTGCCGCTTTGGTAGAATCAGGTTCTATTGTTGGGTTGGGTACGGGATCAACGACAGCATATGCGATTGAGTTTATAGGCGATCGCCTCAAATCCGGCGAACTCAAAGATATCGTTGGTGTCCCCACTTCGTTTCAAGCAGAAGTGCTGGCGAAGCAGTATGGTATTCCACTCACCACCCTAGACGCTATTGACCACATTGATATTGCAATTGATGGTGCAGATGAAGTTGATCCACAAAAAAATTTGATTAAAGGTGGCGGTGCTGCACATACCCGCGAAAAGGTAGTAGATTATTTCGCCAGCCGATTTATTGTCGTTGTCGATGGTGCCAAATTAGTTGAGCGACTAGGTTCTGTTTTTCCAGTTCCTGTAGAAGTAATACCAATGGCAGTTGGCCCCGTCACCCTGGCACTTGAAAAACTTGGTGGCAAACCAGAACTGCGTATGGGTGTGAAAAAAGCTGGTCCAGTGATTACCGACCAAGGCAACATGGTTCTAGATGTCAAATTTGACACTATTGACAATCCAGAGGAACTAGAAAAAATACTGAATAATATTCCTGGCGTGTTGGAAAACGGTATCTTCGTTAACTGTGCTGATGTGGTGTTAATAGGCGAAGTCAAAGATGGTCAGCCTGTTGTCAGGCAATTGTAGCAGTTTGAAATGAGTATAGGGGCGCACAGGCGCTGCGGCCTTGCGCCCACATGGCAGAAATTCAAAATGTACCTAACAGACACCCTGCGCAAAATGTGCAAGTGCTGTCTGTGAGGCACAAAAATTTCCTTACTTTATTATTTTTGTATTTAATCTTGTCTATAAGTATTGTTTTTAACATCCATCAACCAAATTTTTTCTAGAATGGCAATTCTTCTACGGTAAACAGTAGTACGATATTTTTTATAAGTAATTATACTCATCAAAAGAAATAAAGGAAAAGAAATGATAGACAAGCCTATAAGATTATTAGTATGGGCATCAGCAGTACCCTGAGAGTGAGTGTTTAAGGCTTCAGTTGGCTGAGTAGTAGAGTAATGTGGCATTAATACCTCCAAAGATATATAGTTCTACTAATAAAGCTTCAAGGGGAACGTTTTATTTTTCGCACAAGTTGAGGATTTTCCGGATGTATCCGGACTGTGGTTACTAAAACAATGAGTATTTCTAGTTCCCATAGTCATAAAAGCTTTTATCTTTAGGAATACTTTTGTCAAAATACCCTCATTATAAAAGAGTAGGGGTGTAAGGGTGTAGGGGGGAAGAGAGGATTTTCCTTGTGGTACACCCCTGCCCCGGAATCAAAAGGGTACAAGCCCCCACCAAATCATAGATTTGGTGGTCTCCAATCAGTGGTGGGTACAAGCTCCCACTGATTGTATCCCCTACACCCTTACACCCTTACCCCCTTACACCCCTAGTTTTTGACCAAACAAGATAAACCGAAATATGCCCTATCCTACACACTGTCTCTCAATCGTGGTGATGACCTATATGTTGTTTTGCGGGCGTTGAAGCGCCTTGGTCAAACGGTCATTCAATGAAAGGTTCACACATCTGGTTCTACTCCCAAGGCACGTAGTTGAGCTACTAATCTTTCTGCTCGCTGTCGTTCCTTAGCTGCTAACTCCGAACCCCACAGCAAGAGTTCTCCTGTTTCATCCCACCAACGCAACCAATAACCCGTTCGATTTTCTCTGCTTCCCTGCCATATTCCCAAAAAAGCGTCTTGGTGATTGGCGAGGACGATTTGAAAGGAGGGAATCATCACCTAAAGCAGTACTATTGTTCTACCATAGTAAAGCTGACAATGATAACATTAAGAACTGTTTCGCCCCTACTGCTTTGTCTCAACCCGCCAATATGTCAAATAGCCAGCAGATAGCCACGTCCTTAAATGGACATCTTCCTAACTCCAGCAACAACCAAAACACAATCCGCATTCGCGGTGCGAGGCAACATAATCTCAAGAATATTGATTTGGAATTGCCACGCGATCGCCTAATTGTCTTTACTGGCGTTTCTGGTTCTGGCAAGTCTTCCCTAGCATTTGACACCATTTTCGCAGAAGGACAACGCCGCTACGTAGAATCCCTGAGCGCTTATGCACGACAATTTTTGGGACAGGTGGAAAAACCTGATGTGGAGGCGATAGAGGGTTTAAGTCCAGCGATTTCCATTGACCAAAAGTCTACTTCTCATAACCCCCGTTCTACGGTGGGGACGGTGACGGAAATTTACGATTATATGCGATTGTTGTTTGGACGGGCGGGTGAACCTCATTGTCCGATATGCGATCGCTGTATTGCTCCTCAGACGATAGATCAGATGTGCGATCGCATTCTAGAACTTCCAGATCGCACTCGTTTTCAAATTCTTGCGCCTGTTGTCCGGGGGAAAAAAGGGACTCATAAAAAGCTGTTATCAGGTTTAGCCTCCCAAGGTTTTGTCCGTGTCCGGATAAATGGCGAGGTGCGAGAACTTTCTGATGCGATTGATTTAGATAAAAATTTGACTCACACCATTGAAGTCGTCATAGACCGACTTGTGAAAAAGCCTGGTATGCAAGAGCGTTTGGTCGATTCACTTGCCACTTGCCTCAAACAGTCCAGTGGAATTGCGGTTATTGAAATTATAAAAGATACAAAAGAACAAGAACCAGGATCAGAATTGGTCTTTTCCGAAAACTTCGCTTGTCCGGAACACGGGGCGGTTATGGAAGAGTTATCACCGCGCTTGTTTTCGTTTAATTCTCCTTATGGTGCTTGTCCCCACTGTCACGGGATTGGAAGTTTAAGAAGGTTTTCAAAAGAGTTGGTGGTTCCTGATCCCAAAGCACCTGTGTATTCTGCGATCGCTCCTTGGTCGGAGAAGGAGAATTCCTATTATATAGAATTGTTGTATAAGGTAGGGCAAGAGTTTGGGTTTGAGTTGCAGACGCTGTGGTGTCAGTTGACTGAGGAACAGCGGGAGGCGATTTTGCATGGAGAGGAAACAACTGCAGAAGCACACAACAAGCATAACTCAGGGTTTAAAGGAGTGCTGCCTATGTTGCAAAGGCAGTATGATGGAGCATCAGAGTTAATTAAGCAAAAGTTAGAGCAGTATTTGATTGACCAGCCGTGTCCCGTGTGTAAAGGGAAGCGGTTGAAACCAGAGGCGTTGGCGGTGCGCTTGGGACAATACGGAATTTTGGAGCTGACTGGTACTTCAATTCGCGAGTGTCGGGAGAGAATTGATCACTTGGAGTTGAGTAAACGTCAGATGCAAATTGCAGATTTGGTGTTGCGGGAAATTAGAGCACGATTGCAATTTCTGTTGGATGTCGGGTTAGATTATCTCACGCTTGACCGTCCGGCGATGACCCTTTCGGGTGGGGAAGCACAACGAATTCGTCTGGCTACTCAAATTGGTTCTGGGTTGACTGGGGTTTTATACGTTTTGGATGAACCGAGTATTGGTTTGCATCAAAGAGATAATGGGCGATTGCTGAAAACTTTAACAAAATTGAGGGATTTGGGTAATACGTTGATTGTGGTAGAGCATGATGAAGAAACGATTCGTGCTGCTAACCACATTGTTGATATTGGTCCTCACGCAGGTATTCATGGCGGAAATATTGTTGCTCAAGGTGACTTGCAAGCATTACTGGAATCTGAAGAATCGCTGACAGGTGCATATTTGTCAGGACGACGGATGATTACAACTCCGGCTGAACGCAGAGATGGAAATGGACGCAGTTTAGTTATCAAAAATGCTCGTCGCAATAACCTAAAGAATGTAGATGTCGAAATACCTTTAGGTAAACTTGTTGCTGTAACTGGTGTTTCTGGTTCTGGAAAATCTACCTTAATTAATGAGTTACTTTACCCTGCACTGCAACATCAACTGACGCGCAAAGTTCCATTTCCCAAAGAAATAGATGCAATTGACGGATTAGATACTATTGATAAAGCTATTGTCGTTGACCAATCACCTATTGGTAGAACACCACGTTCTAACACAGCAACTTATACAGGGGTTTTTGATATTATTCGTGATGTCTTTACACAAACAATTGAAGCAAAAGCAAGAGGTTATAAAGCGGGACAATTTTCCTTCAACGTCAAAGGAGGACGCTGCGAAGCTTGCAGTGGTCAAGGTGTGAATGTTATTGAAATGAACTTTTTGCCGGATGTTTATGTACAATGTGAAGTTTGCAAAGGGGCAAGATATAACCGCGAAACTTTGCAGGTGAAGTACAAAGACAAATCTATTTCTGATGTTCTCAACATGACAGTTGAGGAAGCTTTGGAGTTTTTTACAAACATTCCCAAAGCCGCGAGTAAACTGCAAACTTTGGTTGATGTTGGCTTGGGATACATTCATCTTGGACAACCAGCAACAACCTTATCTGGTGGGGAAGCACAGCGAGTGAAATTAGCAACAGAACTTTCTCGCCGCGCGACAGGTAAGACACTTTATTTAATAGATGAACCCACCACAGGTTTATCTTTTTATGATGTCCATAAGTTATTAGATGTGTTACAACGTTTGGTGGATAAAGGGAATTCAATTTTAGTGATTGAACACAATTTAGATGTGATTCGTTGTGCTGATTGGTTAATAGATTTGGGACCAGAAGGCGGAGATAAAGGAGGAGAGGTGATTGCTGTAGGTACGCCAGAGGAAGTGGCCCAGAATTCTCGGTCGTATACTGGGGAGTATGTTAAGCAGGTTTTGCAGCACTATCGGGCACAGACAAGTAATATGAAGAATATAGAGTGAGGCTAGCGAGATTTGAAAGGATGGATAAATGAATGATGAGGAGTTGGAAGTTCTCCTGAGTGACTTGGAATCAGACCGAGTAGAACGCAAGGCTTCGATATCTGACAAAGGAAAGCTTTGTGACGCTATTTGTGCATTTGCAAACGATTTGCCGAACCACCAAAAACCAGGAGTTTTATTTATTGGTGTTAACGATAATGGCAGTTGCGCCAACCTTCACATAGACGATAAGCTTTTGCTTACACTTTCGAGTTTGCGCTCGGATGGGAACATCTTGCCTTTCCCATCTATGATTGTTCAGAAGCGAACTATCTGTAGATGTGAACTAGCAGTTGTGATTGTGGAACCATCGGATGCTCCACCTGTACGTTTTAATGGACGTGTTTGTGTACGGGTTGGTCCTCGCAGGGCTACTGCTACAGCTGAGGAAGAGCGTCGTTTAGCAGAGAAAAGACGCTCAAAGGATTTACCTTTCGATCTTCGATCCATAGCATTCGCTAGTTTGGATGACCTAGATTTAGATTTATTTCGTCGAGTTTATTTGCCCTCATCCTTAGCCATCGAAGTTCTTGAAGAAAATCAACGTTCGGTTGAGCAACAACTTACAGCATTGAGATTTGCGACAGTTGAGCCGTTGCTCAAACCAACTATCTTGGGTGTACTGGTGATAGGTAATGATCCAAGACAATTTGTTCCTTGTGCTTATGTTCAGTTTCTTCGTATTGATGGGAGTGAGTTAACTGACCCAATTAAAGACCAAAAAGAAATAGGCGGTCCACTTCCTGATTTACTGCGGATGCTAGATGAAACTTTTCAGGCTCATATCTCAGTGGCGACAGATATCACTGCTAGTGCTGTTGAAATTCGGCAGCCTGATTACCCGATAGTTGCTCTGCAACAACTGGCAAGAAATGCTGTCATGCACCGTACATTTGAAGGGACAAATGCGCCAGTCAGAATTACTTGGTTCAATGACCGCATCGAAATTCAAAATCCAGGCGGGCCTTTTGGTCAGGTAAATAGGCAAAACTTTGGACAACCAGCCATAACAGATTATCGAAATCCTCACCTCGCCGAAGCGATGAAAAATCTTGGCTATGTTCAACGCTTTGGGGTAGGAATTCAACTTGCACGTCAGCAACTTCAAAAGAACGGTAACCCGCCACTGGAGTTTGTGGTTGAAGATAGCTATGTGCTAGCCATGCTTAGGAGAAGACCATGAATACTACAACTATTGCTTTCTTCAATAATAAAGGTGGTGTTGGTAAAACCTCCTTAGTGTATCACCTGGCATGGATGTATTGTAATTTAGGCTATCGGGTAGTTGCCGTTGATTTAGACCCCCAAGCAAATCTTACTGCTGGCTTTATTGACGAGGAACGCTTGGAAGAACTTTGGCCAGATGGCAATCATCCAAACACTGTCTTTGGTTGTGTTCAGCCTTTAATTAGAGCCATTGGTGATATTGCTGAGCCACACTTGGAATATGTTGATAATCAGCAGTCGCTTCTGCTTAGTAAGCTAGCACTTCTAGTAGGTGACCTGTCGCTTTCGGGTTTTGAGGATCAGCTTTCAGAAGTGTGGCCAAAATGCATGGATGGTGATGAGCGTGCTTTTCGTGTCATATCTGCTTTTTGGAGAATGATGCAGAAGACAGCCTTAGTCCACAAAGCTGATGTAATTCTGATGGACTTAGGACCAAACCTAGGGGCGATCAATCGTGCTGCGCTGATTGCAGCGGATTACGTTGTTGTACCTCTTTCACCAGATTTATTCTCTTTGCAAGGCTTACGCAACCTTGGTCCCACATTACGACGCTGGCGAAAAAATTGGAAAGACCGACTTCCCCGAAACCCGGCGGATGATGTATTGTTGCCGAAGGGTCGTATGCAACCTGTTGGTTACGTTGTTTTACAGCACTCAGTGCGATTAGATCGTCCAGTAAAGGCATATAATCGTTGGATTGCCCGCATCCCAAAAGTTTACCGAGACGCTGTATTAAATGAGCCTGGGGACGACAACACCTCTGTAGAAAACGATCCTAATTGTCTAGCTTTGCTCAAAAACTACCAAAGCCTAATGCCGATGGCTCAGGAGGTTCGCAAGCCTATGTTTTATTTGAAACCGGCTGATGGTGCTATTGGAGCTCATACTAAGGCTGTAAAAAATGTTTATCGTGATTTTGAGATGTTGGCTCGCAAAATAGCAGAACGAACACAGTAACAATTTGATGAAGCTCTTTACTAGCTTGCCTTAATGGAACAAGCATTAAGGCAAGCTGGACTGTCTGACTTCGGCAATGTCTGACTCAGTGATATTGCTACCCCGCCACAGCCCTCTCAAAGACTTTCGCGGTTTGGATCCAACAGTTCTCAATTCCCTTTCAATTTGGGGCGCAACTTGCGAAATCAAGCGCACTTTATCTACTAAGGAAAGCTGCTTTATCAATTCTAAAGCTTCCTCTAGAGTTACTGCTTTCTGCATTATAATTACCTGCGTTGTCACTTACCTTTTTTCAACGCTTAAACATTATGTATTTGCAATTTTCTTATACCATATTTATTCTTATCATGAAAATTAAACTATTCATTCCTTGGCTTTGCTAGGGAATGACACAATCACGTTTTTTAGATCCTTGAATTTTTCGCCTATGCAGGTAAATTATGTTTACATAGCCAAACAGTTTGGATTAGTTAAACAAAACTTGCTGCCACAATAACTGCCACTGGAATGAGGATGTTATCAATCTCTTTTGGACTACATCCTTCAACTATTGTGGCAATAAATGCCAGCAATAAAATCCTGATAATATTTAGTTGACTTGGTATGATAAGCCAAACAAAAAAGACGCTGGCGGCGAAAGCGAAAACAAACATCGAAATGCTTCCTTCCCAGCTTTTGTTACTAAGAATTGTGTATTTGAGTTTGCCATATTTCGAGCCAATGATCGGTGCAACACCATCGCCCCAGCCAAGAGTTGTCATTGCGACAATTCCAGGAAAAGTTTTATACAGTAGTGTCCCGCAAAGAGTTGCCACAATAACGAAATAAAGCGGTCCTTTGAGGAGTTCACGCCTGTCACCCGTGCGAGTCATAGTATTAACAGCTTGATCATCTGGTTGGGCAAATAGCCCTTTGTATACAAGAAGGACTATCCACACCACAAAAATCGTCACATTCAAATACTTCGACCAATGTAAATCACTGTAAAGAGGCAAAAATCCAATAACCGATCCAGCACCAATATGCGTAATTTTACGGCTAATATCTTGCGGTAGTCCAAACTTGGTTACAAAAATATTCAATAGTGCTACCAGCCCGAACACATAAACAAACGTTAGCGCTGTTGCTATCAAATTTCCTAGTAGCGGACTGACACCTAAAGCAGTAAACAACATAGACTCAGCACCCAGGACTTAAACACGACAAATTCCTCTTCTAAAGTAGAGTAGCTGTGTTGATGGTGGTGAGTCTATAACTTGATAAAAAATAATCACCTCATCCGCAATACTCTGTGCACCCACAGCTAACTACTTTTGAGAATTAGTATAAACTTTGGTTGCAGCAGTTCGACTTTTAGCTTGACATGATGTTCTCTGCTTTGCATTGTTGCATACAAGCTAAGCAAAAGTAAAACTGTAACGAAATTTACCAAATTCCGTTTTTTTCGAGAAAATAAAGCTATGCTAGCCATACACATCTGATTCACAGCATCTTTGCGAATCAGAAAAACTCTAAGCTTTCACAGTCTTCGCACTTCTTAACTGCCAAGAGGAGAAAATGTTATGCTTTCATCATCTCTACCTCGGTTGGAGCAGGAGTCTCCAGCGTATATTTGCCCATATGACCAAGCCTGTAGCTACCTAGAAGCAGCGGCAAAAGAATTGCAGCTAGACGAAGGTATTTTGGAGGTTCTCAGTCATCCCCGTAAAGTTGTCACGGTTTCGATTCCTGTGAAACGGGATAATGGACAAGTGCAAGTTCTTGCTGGACATCGGGTACAACACTGCGATATTTTAGGTCCTTACAAAGGTGGTACTCGTTACCACCCAGCCGTGACACTGCGAGAAGTTTCAGCCCTGGCAATGCTGATGACTTGGAAATGTGCACTCTTGGGAATTCCTTATGGTGGTGCCAAAGGAGGTATTGCCATAGATCCAAAACTCTACAGCGTTGGTGAATTAGAACGCATTACTCGTCGTTATACTAGCGAACTGATTAAAGATATCGGCCCTGCTGTAGACATCCCAGCACCAGATATGGGAACTTCTGCGCGTGAAATGGCTTGGATGATGGATACCTACTCAGTCAATGTCGGTCACGCCGTACCTGGGGTTGTGACTGGTAAACCCATTTCCATCGGTGGTTCGCGCGGACGGGAAATGGCGACTGGACGCGGTGTTATGTTTATTGTCCGCGAGGCGCTGACAGACAAAGGTCAGTCACTGGTGGGAGCTAGAATAGCTATCCAAGGTTTCGGCAATGTTGGGAGTGCAGCGGCTTTATTACTACACGAAGCCGGAGCAAAAGTGATAGCTGTTTCGACTGGTTCTGGGGGAATTTTTTGTGAAGATGGTCTAGATATCCCAGCTTTAAAAGCTTATGCTGCCGAGAACCGCAAGAGTATTGTTGGTTTTGGGCAAGCAACACCAATTAGCAACGCAGACTTACTAACTTTGCCCTGCGATGTCTTAATTCCCGCTGCTTTGGAAAACCAGATTACTGAAGATAATGCCAATCAAATACAAGCTAAGATCATCGCAGAGGCGGCTAATGGTCCAGTGACTCTCGTGGCAAACCAAGCACTTGAGGCAAGAGGTGTGATGGTGCTACCAGATATCTTGGCAAATGCCGGCGGTGTTGTTGTAAGTTATCTGGAGTGGGTACAAGGTCTTTCTTATGTCTTTTGGGATGAAGAGCGCGTTAATAAGGAATTGGAACAGTTAATGGTGCAAGCATACCGCCAAGTTATGCAACAATCACTACATAGGCAAATTCCTCTAAGACTCGCAGCTTACACGCTGGGTGTTGGTCGTGTGGCTCAAGCGCTTGGCGATCGCGGTCTTTACCCATGACCACAATCTCTCAAATAAGTTAACAATCCTAGTCTACTAACGCTGGGATTCTAGATTGTTTTTTTTAATTTTTGGGTAATTGGTCGCGAGGAAATCCAAGTTCAACGGCTTTATTATATGATTCTTGTGCTTCTGCTTTTTTTCCTAAACTCTGTAAGACATCTCCTCGATTAGCCCAAACATATTTGTCTTTTGGTTGAAGCTCTTTAGCTTTGTCTAATGCTGCCAGTGCCTCATTGTAGCGTTTTAGTTCTGAGAGTGCTATTCCTTTGGACAGCCAGGCAGGAGAGAAGTCATTTTTTTTTGCGATCGCTTTGTCTAATGATTGTAAAGCTTCTTCATGCTTCTGAAAGCGCTGTGTTAGTAAAACTCCACGACCATACCAAGGTTGATAAGCATCCGGACGAATTTCACTGGCTCTATTAAAAGCTAGAAGAGCTTCTTGAGGGTTTTCTCCACTTAGGATATTGCCTTTACCGATTAGAGCTTCATAGAAATTTTTATCGACGTCCAGTGCTTTCTGATAAGAAACAAGCGCATCTTGAGGACGAATTAACTTTTGCAAGATAAAGCCTTGATCAGTCCAAGCAATTGGATCTTGTGGATGTTGTTTGAGAAAAGCTTCAAAAGCTCCCAACGCTTCTTCAAAGTATGGCTTGGCTGCGTTTGGACCTTCTACGATTTCTATTGCAAAACCAATTTCCTGCCAAGCATATGGTATGTCTGGTCTGATTTGCTTCATTTTCTCGAAGGCATCTTTTGCTTCTTTTTTCTTTCCTAAGCCAAAATAAGCTACTCCTTTTCCACTCCAAGCATCGACATCATTCTCGTTTTGTCTTAGTACCTTTTCATGAGCATCTAGGGCTTCTTGATATCTCCCTAATTTAGAGAGAACTTTCCCTTTGTTATTTAACGCTTTGATGTAATTTGGTTGAATATTGAGGGCTTTTTCATAATATCCTAACGCTCCCAATAAGCGTCCCGAGCTCAAAAGAGCATCTCCTCGTCCTCTCCAACCTTCAGCAGAATATGGTTGGATGTCTGTAACCTTTTGAAATTCGTTATTAGCTTTTTCTGGTTGACGTAAATTCAGGAAAGTATCACCTTGATGCAAGTAATATAAAGGGCGGATAAATGGATTAATCAATTCTATGACAATTAGGATAATTCCAGCTGCTCCTAGAGCAATCAAAAGGTACCATAGCTTGAACAAACTCCCTGATTCATATGGTCTTGCCGTGAACTCAGATAATTGTGACGACTCAATTTCTGTATTCGTTGTAAAATCGTTGTAATTAATATGTTCATTGACAACTGTTATTTGTTCAAGATCTCGGAAAATTTCGTCTACATATTGATAACGCTCATCAGGGTTTGAGTCAACCATTTTTGTTAAAATGGAAGCTAACAAATGATCGACATTAAACTCATCAGACCATATTATTTGGTCTTGAATATCACGTCTTAAATGTTTTGGGTGTATTCCCGTCAACAGCTGAATTGCTGTCATCCCTAAACCATATATGTCGCTGTTATAGCCTGGTTTTCCTGCCAATTGTTCTCGTGGAGCATATCCAGGAGTGCCAATCATGGTTTGAGTTGTATATAACTGTTGCTGAGGTGATGGATATCTAGGATCTAATTGTTTTACCGCACCAAAATCAATCAAGACAAATTTACTATCTTCCTTCCTGAGCATGATGTTAGAAGGTTTGACATCACGATGAATAATATTTATTCGATGGAGATATCTCAAAATTTCCAGTATTTCTCGTATAAAAGTAATAACCCTGTCCCTAGGCCATTTGTTATCAAGCAGATTCTGCAATGATTTACCTTCTATATATTCTTGAACTAAATAATAACTTTCCTCTTCCTCAAAGTAATCAAAATATTTTGGAATTTGTTGGTTTTGTTGTAGTAAATGAAAAAGAGCGTTTGCCTCTCTTTTAAATAATATTTTTGCTGTTTCAATATCAGCATTCTGAGGGTCGAGTTTTTTAATGACACACGGAGAATTGGATGCCTGAGTATCTTCAGCAAGATAGGTTATACCAAAACCCCCTCGAGCTATTTCTCTGACAATCTTGTAGCGTCCACCCAATATTTTTTTTCCCCTTGTTGTCTTCATATCATTAAGTTTTGAGTTTTTGAATAATGTCTATGTAACAAAACCTGGTAGACAGAATTAAGAATATGTGCATCTGTTAACGAATAATAACCTTCCTATACAATCTTGGATTTTGGTGAATCTCCTTATACCTCCTGAACTAACACGACAACACTTTGACTGTATGCTTTTACTCTTTACACAAAAAACAATCAGGTTAAGGAATCGTGACCTAATTATTTTTTAATCAAAGGTAAAAAGAAACCTTTTACTTTATCTTTACTTTCTATTTATCTTCTACTTCATAACTTATGGCTTATACAAGGATTTGAGCTACGGCACTTAGTAAAATTTTATTATGCCTTTAGTAGAAATAAACAACCAATGTGCTAAATAAATTTTAAATCATCATAACTAGTGTTTTATATTTTAATGCTACATAGTTATATCATGGCAACGAAAATTTCGTGTGAGGAGCCAATAATATGAATCGAGGCGGGCAGCTTGGGTTTGGTAATCTCAATTTAGCTGTAGCATTGCTGATAAATATGTGCTTTTTTTTACCTCAATATAAAGCTTCTGCCCAGAAGTTGATAAATGAGGGTTATAAGAGCGAAGTTTTACCTCCTAAATTTCAGATTTCGACTGATAGTCCAAAAAGCAGTCCTAAAAGTATAGGCTCAACAGCTATTCTATCTCAGGTTCCAAATCCTATCACTCCAGAACCACCACTACCAGCTCCACAACCAATTCCGACTCCAGAACCATCACCGCAAATTCCACTGGATGTCACTCCATCAACACCTCCCACAACACCTTTCCCTCCAGAATCGCGTCCTGGCGTACCTGGAACTCTTACCGTTAAAGAGTTTGAAATTGTAGGTAACAAAAAAAAGATCTTTAGCAAGGAAAAGTTACGTGAGATAACGAAGAAATTTACCGGTAGAGCAATCACCTTTGCTGAATTGCTGCAAGTAGAAACTGAAATCACGAAGCTTTACACAGATGCTGGCTATGTGAATTCTGCTGCTGTGATTAATGTTGACGACCAACAACCTCTTCCTCAACAGGGAGCAGTTATCAAAATTCAGATTATTGAAGGTGGAGTAGAAGAGATTAAGGTCACAGGTACGCGACGGTTGAACCCAGACTACATACGCAGTCGCATAGCACTTGCTACCTCTACACCGTTGAACCGATTTCGCCTGTTAGAAGCACTGCAACTCTTACAGCTTAACCCTTTGATTAAAAATATTTCTGCTGATTTGTCTACGGGATCACGTTCAGACCAGAATTTAGTGGAAGTCAGGATCGTAGAAGCAGACTCCTTTAGGACAGAATTGTTTGTCGATAATGGTCGTGCTCCTAGTGTCGGTAGTTTCCGACGAGGTCTCCGTATCACCGAAGGCAATGTCTTCGGCTTGGGCGATAGCTTTGGTGCAACATACACTAATACTGATGGAAGTAATGCCCTGGATCTCAGCTATGCTCTGCCAGTGAATCCTCGCAATGGCACACTGAATGTGGCAGGTGGATTTACAGACACCACCATCGTTGAGCCACCATTTGACCGCATTGATATTATAGGTGACTCTTTTTATATTGATGTTGGTTTTCGTCAGCCAATCTTCCAATCTCCAACTCAGGAATTGGCGCTGGGTTTAACTTTTTCTAGAGAGCAAAGTAAGACGACACTTTTGGGAAGAGGTGATGTCTTCCAGAATTTAGGAGCCGACAAGAATGGAGAAACCCGCATCTCAGCACTGCGATTTATTCAGGAATATACACAGCGCAATTCCCAACAAGTCTTTGGTTTTCGCTCTCAGTTTACTCTGGGAGTAGGGTTTTTTGACGCCACTACTAATGGCACAACTCCTGATAGTCGGTTTTTCTCCTGGCGTGGACAAGGACAGTATATACGACAATTAGCACGAGACACCTTACTGGTGTTACGTTCTGATCTACAATTAGCAACAAGAGCCTTAGTACCCTTAGAGCAAATTAGCGTCGGTGGTATACAAAGCGTCCGGGGTTATAGGCAGGATGAGTTTTTGGTAGATAACGGCTTTTTTGCTTCCGCAGAAGTGAGATTTCCTATTCTGCGGGTAGAAGAAGTCAAAGGAGTTTTACAACTCATACCCTTTGTTGATTTTGGCGTTGGCTGGAATAATTCCATCAGAGGTCGTCCGAATCCAGTTCTTGATCCCAATACTTTGATTGGTGTGGGTTTGGGTTTGCGATGGCAGATGGATGATAAATTGGATGCTCGCATTGACTACGGTATCCCGCTAACTGATGTGAATTCTAGGGATCGAACGTTGCAAGAGCAAGGTTTGTATTTCTCAATCAATTACAGTCCTTTTTAGAAGGATAATCATGACACGGTCGAAGTACGCCATGCTGTACTCCTGAAGATAGTACTTTAAACAATTATACAGTGGTCATTATTAGAAAAAGTGACATTTGTCAAGATCTGCATCAGAAAACGTAAGTTAAATTTACATTTGGAGATCATGATGAAACAGGGTTGGCATCGACTAATTTTATTCACCTTACCCCTATGCGCCATAGGGACTTTAACTTTTCTAGATACAGCCACAGCACAACAAGTGACTCAACAAGTCACTCCTGATGGAACTGTATCCACGACAGTTACCACTCCTGATGGCAGAAATTTCACCATCAATGATGGGACAAGAAGAGAAGGAAACCTTTTTCACAGCTTCAAAGAATTTTCTGTACCCACAGGTGGTTCGGCTAACTTTAATAATGCAGCTGATGTGCTAAACATCATCGGTCGGGTGACGGGTGGTTCTGTTTCTAATATTGATGGTTTGATTAGAACACTGGGCAAGGCAAACTTATTTTTACTCAATCCAGCCGGGATCATTTTTGGACCAAATGCCAGCTTAAATATCGGTGGTTCATTTTTTGGGACTACAGCGAATAGTTTTTTATTTGATAATAATTTTGAGTTTAGTGCGACTAACCCGCAAGCACCGCCATTGTTAACAATCAATGTTCCGATTGGGTTGGGATTTCGGAATAATCCCCAACCAATTCGCGTACAGGGTTCTGGTCAATCTGAGGGGACAGATGGTGCAACTCGCAGTTTTTCTAACCCAACTCTTGCAGTGAATCCAGGAAAGACCCTAGCTTTAGTGGGTGGCAATGTCAGTTTAGAAGGTGGCGTTTTGAACGCTTCGGGAGGTCAAGTCTTATTGGGAGGTTTGGCAGCCGAATGAACGGTTGGACTGAATTTTACGGACAACAATTTTAACTTCCCTGCAAATGTTGCGCGAGCAGACGTTTTTCTTGGTAAAGGAAATGGAATTGATGATCTAGGAGCTGGCATAAATGTCATTACTAACGACCAAACTGGTGGAAGTATTACTATCAACGCTCGAAATATAGATATTTCCAACGAAAGTTTATTGACTGCTGGCATAGCTGCAAATTCGGGAACAGTTAACACAATTGCTGGAGATATTAGGCTTAACGCTACTGGAGACATAAAAATAAATCAAAGCAGAATCGAGAATAATGTAAACCCGGGATCTCGTGCTCTCAGAAGTGGCAACATCGATATTACAGCTAGCACGCTCTCACTTACTGAAGGTGCTCAACTTAGTGGCAGCACCTATGGACAGGGCAATGGAGGTAATATAAGGATTTCTGCCAGGGATACAGTTTCTTTTTCTGGAGTGAATCCAATCAACGGAAACCCCAGTGCAGCCTTCAGTAACGTAGAAGCAGGAGGTGAGGGCAACGGCGGCGAAATCAACATTACTGCAGGCTCACTCGAGTTGACAAATGGGGGTCAATTGAATGCTTTTGTCCGTAGTGGCTCAGGAACAACTCCAGCAGGAAATGGCAATGCCGGAAATGTCAAGCTTGATATTCGCAACGGTATCACGATTGCGGGAGTGAGTGGCAGACCTGCAGCCAATGGTATTTTCCCGCGCAGTGGTATCTTCAGTAATGTGGAAGTAGGAGGCGTGGGCAACGCAGGTGGCATTGATATCACCGCGCGATCGCTCTTTCTAACCAATGGCGGTAGACTTTCTAGCACGAATTTCAGCAACGGTACCGCAGGCAACATAAAAGTTACAACCGCTAATGACATCCGCCTGGACAACAAAGCATCTATTCAAGCCAATACCAAAAACGGAGAGGGCAACATTAGCCTAAACGCCCGTGACTTAATCTTGCGCCGCAACAGCAGCATCACCACTAACGCCACAGGCAAAGCTGATGGAGGCGACATCAGAATTAACACTGGCAACTTAGTTGCCCTAGAAGATAGCAATATTACCGCCAATGCAGAAAAAGGCTTTGGGGGGAGAATCTTCATCACAGCTCAAGGTATATTTCGTTCCCCAGACAGTGATATCACCGCCATTTCTGAAGCTGGCTCGCAGTTTAATGGCACTGTGCAATTTAACACACCAGAAACTGACCCCACTAAAGGGTTATTTGAATTCCCAGAAATTGTCACAGACGCCGCACAGCAGGTTGCCCAAAACCCCTGTCAAAGAGGTGTAGGAAGCAGCTTTACAATCACCGGACGTGGCGGACTTCCAACTGATCCCCAAAAAGTCCTCAGTAGTAATAATGTGCGTGTTGATTTAATTAAGCCTGTTACTAGTACAGTAAGTTCAACAACTGCAACAGAAAAGAAACCATCTCAACAGCCAACTGTCAAGCGCATAATACCAGCACAGGGTTGGATATATAACGAAAAAGGTCAGGTGGTCTTGGTTGGTTATGATCCCACCAAAACTGGCCCACAACGTCAACCGCAAACACCTGCTAGTAGTTGTGCTGCAGTCAGATAGAAGTCATTAGGCAGTAGTAGGGTAGGGTTGTGTCTATCAATGACAAACGTAAATGCAAGATAAACAATGCCCACCTTACAGATGGACTGCACTCAGATGAGAGTGTACACAAGTGTTTATAAAAAACGCATTTCCTATGAAAAAGATATCCCTGTTTTTACTCACCTTACCCCTATGCGCCATAGGGAGTTTAACTTTTGTAGATACAGCCACAGCACAACAAGTCACTCAACAAGTCACTCCTGATGGAACTGTATCCACCACCGTCACGACTCCTGACGGCAAAAACTTCACCATCAATGATGGGACAAGAAGGGGAGGAAACCTTTTTCACAGCTTCAAAGAATTTTCTGTACCTGCAGGTGGTTCGGCTAACTTCAACAATGCAGCTGATGTCCTAAACATCATCGGTCGAGTCACAGGTGGTTCTGTTTCTAATATTGATGGTGCGATTACAGCACTGGGGAAGGCGAACTTATTTTTACTCAATCCCAATGGGATTATTTTTGGACCAAATGCTAGCTTGAGAATTGGTGGTTCATTTTTGGGGAGTACGGCGAATAGTTTGCTATTTGACAATGGGTTTGAGTTTAGTGCTACTAACCCGCAAGCACCCCCATTGTTAAGTATCAATGTTCCGATTGGGTTGGGATTTCGGAATAATCCTGGAGCAATTCAAGTACAAGGACCAGGGAACGAACTTGTCTATAATGCCAAGGCGGGACCCCGTGACAAATTCGACTCCAACGTTACAGGGTTACAAGTCGAACCTGGAAAAACCCTAGCGCTGGTAGGAGGAAATGTTTCTGTTAACCGTGGTGTACTTAGATCCAAAGGCGGACGTATTGAAATCGGTAGTTTCGATAGCAACCAAGTTGTGAGGATACTCCCACAAGAACAAGGCTTATCCTTGGGTTATGAAGGTACCCCCAGTTTGAGAGACATTGAGTTTTCTAACAAATCGTTCGTGAATGTGACTGGAGATGGCGGCGGTTCTATTGCGATCGTTGGTAAGAATATCAATTTAAATTCTGAATCATTTCTATTATCTGATACCCTTGGCGATAAAAATGGGGGAGAAATTAGGATTGTTGGCGACTCTATAATTTTCAATCGAGCCAGTGCCTTATCTAACACCTTCAGTTCAGGGAACGGCGCACAAATTAAACTGGATGCCAATAACATCAAATTTCAGAATCAGAGTGGTGTAAGCATTCAGACATGGGGCAGTGGTAAAGCTGGAGACATTAACATTGGTGCAAATTCTTTGGAGATTGGAGGCGGCTCAGCCTTCGTAAGCATAACAATAGGAAATAGCACTGGTCTTGCCGGAGACATCAATATGAGTGTCAAAGGTCCATTGGTAGTTAACACAGCAGGTATCACAGCAGACTCATCTGGCACGGGTAATGCTGGCAAAATTAACATTAATGCAAATTCTTTGCAGATTGAAAATTCGGGTATCAATAGCCGTGCGTTTAACAGTGGTTTTGGGGGAGAAATCAACTTTAATATTGCAGACTCTCTTACGATCAAAGGGACAAATATAACTACTAACACCTATGGCAGAGGTGACGCTGGAAAAATTAATATCACCGCAGGTTCGTTTCGGCTTCAAGAAGGAGTAGGTGTTAGTAGCCAAGCGCAGGAAAATAGCAGAGGCAAGGGTGGAGAAATCAACATTACCGTGGCAGGTACGTTGGAATCAGGAAGAGGTGTAGGTATACAAACAAGCACCTATGGTCAAGGTGACGCTGGGAAAATTAATATTCGTGCAAATTCTTTAAGAGCGAAAAACTCAGCGATTTCTAGCAATACAACGGCAAGTGGCACAGGTAACGGTGGAGAAATCAAAATTACAGTCGCAGATCTGTTTGATCTCAACGCAACAGGTGTGAAGACACAAAACTTGGGCAATGGTAATGGAGGTGATATCCAAATACAAACCAACAATTTTTCTCTAACCAATGGCTCACAAGTCTCTGCCAGCACCTCCGGAAAGGGAAATGGCGGGAGTGTCACCGTTAATGCAACTGGCAATATCTCAGCAGATGGTCAGTTTACGAACGGAAACAAAAGTGGATTTTATAGCACTGTTGGATCATCAGGCGTGGGTAATGCTGGAGGAGTTAACATCACTGCGCGATCGCTCTCTCTAACTAATGGCGGTACAGTCTCTACCAGTAATGCTGGCAGTGGTGCAGCAGGCAACATTACAGTTACAACCGCTAAAGACATCCGGCTGGACAACCAAGCATCTATTGACGCCAACACCAAAGGGGGACAGGGGGACATTAGCCTGAATTCTGGCGACTTCATTTTGCGTAACAACAGCAACATCACCACAAACGCCCAAGGCACAGCCGGTGGAGGTAATATCAGGATTAACACTGACAACTTAGTTGCCCTAGATGATACCAGTATCACTGCTAATGCGGAAAAAGGCTTTGGCGGGAGAATCTTCATCACCGCTCAAGGTATATTTCGTTCCCCAGACAGTAAAATCACCGCCATTTCTGAAGCTGGCCAGCAGTTCAATGGGATTGTGCAATTTAACACACCCGAAATTGACCCCAGTCAGGGATTATTTGAATTGACAGAAACTGTTACAGACGCCGCACAGCAAGTGGCCCAAAATCCGTGTATAAAAGGTTTTGGTAGTACTTTCACCATCACCGGACGTGGCGGATTGCCAT
>NZ_CAWPKW010000320.1:0-1783 GCF_963888615.1 Brasilonema octagenarum UFV-OR1
TTATTTTGCGGATTTTAACCGTGATTCAGATATCAACGAATCGCACAGCCCAGAAGCAAGCGTCAGATGAAAATTTCTCAAACCTCAGCCAAGATAACACACCAGAAAAGATTCTTATTATAGAAATTGTAGGTAAAAAATTTTTGGTTATCACGACCAACTCATTCAAATCCTAAATCTAAAATTGCTATGATTCAGCAAACAGTATCTGCACCAGAAATTTATCAAGGTCAGTTTGGCGAATTTACGATAACTGAGGGCGATCGCACAGGCGTAATCATCTACCGCGCGGGGTTAATGGTAGCTGCGGTGAGTTTTGCCATAGGCAGCGCTTTGGTTTTGCTAAACAATAACCCAGATTTTCAACTACTAACCCTTTTGTATGCCTGTTTCAGTGTTGGTCTTGGTGTTAGTTTACTAACGATTCACATATACATGGCATTTCTGCACCGAGTTTTACAAGTTTTTTGGGTTATTGGCAGTGTCACTGCAGTCATACTGGCATTATCTAACAGTGAACCTTTAGCCATAACCATTTACACTCAACCACTCACCTTGCTGGGAGTAGGCTTTATCTTTGCAGCCTTAACAGGGATTTACTTCAAAGAAGCATTTTGCTTTAATCGTTTTGAAACCAAGATACTGACACCCATGATTCCATTGCTGTTGCTGGGACATATGTTTGGTATTTTGCCAATACAGGCAGAAAAGGTCATACTCGGACTGTGGGCAATTTTGTTTTTGGTGTTTGCCTTACGTAAGGCAGTACAAGCAATTCCTCCGGATATTGGAGATAAATCTGTGTTTGAATATCTGAAAGCAAATCGTTCAGATAAGGTGTAATGCCTGCAAAAGTTCCTTACAAAAACCAAAAATTCCCCAAAATTCGTTTACTCAAACGGCGACAAACGTGGACGCTTACCCTTCAAGGATGGGTGAGTGTGTTCGCAACTGGCGCTCTTTTTTTGATTTTCACGATCACTCACATACATTCATTTCTGGCAGTCACTTCTCCCATCAAAGCAGACGCACTAGTTGTGGAAGGATGGATAACAGACGAAGCACTTCTACAAGCGTTTAGCGAATTTTCCAACAATTCCTATCGGCAAATTTTTACAACAGGAATTCCGGTGGAAAGAGGGTTTTATCTCGCTGAATACAAGAATTATGCAGAAATTGCTGCAGCCACTCTCAAAAAACTGGGCGTGCCAAAAGAAAAACTAGTCGTTGTTCCTACACCTCACGTTATTAAGGATCGTACTCATGCATCTGCTGTGGCATTTCGTCAGAAGCTCTTAAATTCAAATGACCAGTTAGAATCAGTTAATCTGTTTACGAATGACGCCCATGCTCGTAGAAGCTGGTTGATATACAAACAAGTCCTTGCTCCCATCAAAGTAGGTGTGATTGCTGCGAATCCATCAGATTACGATCCAAAGAAATGGTGGGTTTCAAGCGAAGGTGTGCGAACAGTCATTTCTGAAATTATCGCTTTTATTTATGCGCTATTTGTAAATTGGAAAGTTTGAAAAAAACGTAATTTTACAATCACTTTCTTTAAAGCTAGGAGACGAGAACAGTTTAGAGGTTATATCATGTCCGGATGAACACTTATAAAAAACGAAGAACCTCACCCCCATCCCCTCACGCCAGGTGCTACAACGGGGCGGCAGCTTTTCGGGGGAAACTTCCCCCGAAAACGTGCCTTGGGAACCCCCCGCAGTCGCCACAACGGTCAAAGCTCGCCGGGGGAAGCTTCCCCCGGCAGACTTTGGGGGAACCC
>NZ_CAWPKW010000321.1:0-33271 GCF_963888615.1 Brasilonema octagenarum UFV-OR1
AGTCCGTTTTAACGGACTTGGACTTTGAGCCAAGAAATTTATTTCTTGGCGGACGAAAAGTATGGTACAAGATCTGAGTATACGCATCCTGTCACTCTACTTTATATGTTGTGTTTTACAGTTACTTTTACAAACTAAATTCTGCTGCATTATCATCCAAATCTGCATCTTTACCCTTAACAGTCGGTTTAAAGTTAGCACCATGAATGAGTTGAGCAAAAGAAAGATTTGAATTTTGATAAAGAAGATTCAATACACTCAGGAAATCCCGTACAATTTCCCCTGGTGTCAGCAAAGCTTCTGCACCCAAACGCTTAACAATTTCTTGTACAAAATCCTTCAAATCACTATTTTTGAAATTCTTCTCATAACCAAAGTTGATAGCATGGATTTCTGTTAATCTTTGCAAAAGCGTCAGGATTTCTGCTTCTGTTAGCGGGTTAAGCCGCATGACTGGTCCCATATATTCCTGGACACCGGCTTGAGTGACAAAACGGCTTTCTTTTGTCCGTCTTCGCCAAGCAGCATCTGCAAAAAGACCTCGATTTGGGTCTTCTAAAAATCTTGTGGTACCACCAAGAAAAATGCCAAGATGTTCTGCTTTACACTGCATAATATCATTAAACATCCCTAGCAATCTGTTATAGTTTTTTTCCCGTGTCACTGTTGGAGATATCTGGTATAGAAGCGCAGCTTCATCTAGCAAAATTAAAAGACCTTTATAGCCAATCTCCGCAACAAATTTAGCAATGAGTTTAATGTAATCATACCAACTTTCATCGTCAATAATAACACGTACTCCCAAGGCGGCTTTTGCTTCAGTTTTGGTGGAAAATTCTCCCCGCAACCATCGCAGTGCTGCATTTTTCAAATCATCATCATCCAAGCGATAGCCGCGCCAGTAAGCAACAATAACACTACCAAAATCAAATCCGTGAACTAAGTCTTCTATATATTGAACGACTTCTCTGATTTTTTCTTCAACTCGATCATCAAAACCTTCGTCATTGGGACGCATCCCGGTTTGTTTGGCAACTTCTTGTTGAATTTTATTAATCCATCCTTCTAAAATGGAAACCAATGCACCACCATCAGGACGAGTTTTTGTAGTAAGATGCCTCATTAGTTCTCGATACGTTGCTAACCCTTCGTTGTTGCTTCCTGCTAATCGGCGTTCCCAGCATAAGTCAGCATCAGCTACGACAAAACCTTGCTCCATACCACGGTTGCGAAGCAATTGTAGCATGAAGCTTTTGCCGGAACCGTAATTACCAATGACGAAGCGAAATGCTGCTACCCCTTCTGCTATGTCATCAAGATTTTGTGATAGGGTTTTAAATTCTTGTTCCCGCCCTACTGCTATGTGTTCTAATCCGACTCTAGGTACGACTCCCGCACCTAGAGAATTTATCAACGCAGTGGATACTTTTTTTGAGATTTTGAGCTTTGTCATGTAAATTAATGCACCTCACTTTTCTTGTTCCTAGGAAGCAGGTGGAAAAGCATTGAGTGGGCGTCTCCTCTGTTGCAATTTACCAAATATGTAACCTAGGTGAAAGTATTTATAGCTGAAATATGGAAGAATATTGTACTGAATTTTAGTTGAGTGAGGTTTCTTCAGTCATTTTATATTCATACATGGCAAGTATGTTTTTGACGTTTGTTTTATATTCCTCATAAATTTGTGGCGTTTCTGAACTCGAATCTATTATCAATTCACCAATAGTATCATTAGCAAGTTCATTTATTGAATCAATTAGTAGATTTGGCATTGTAATATTTTCTTCAGCTATCTTTTTAATGACAGGATAAGGGTTGTCTTGCTCTAGGATAGCTTTTAATACCCGAATTTCATAACCCTGTAGCTGTTCGCTAAATTTCCTCCATTCTTCGGGAACATTTTCTGATACAGTGGTAGTATTTTTTGGCTCTAAGGATTCTAGTAATTCAGAAAAAGGAAATAAATCTTCGTCCTCTTCCTGTTCGTTTTCATTAAATTTTTCTTGAGTTGTCAGGGTTTCAATTTGGTGGAGAAGTTCCCAAACTTGGCTTTGCAATTGGTCACGTTCTTCCTGCAACAATGTAACTTGCCCGAGTAAGTGTTGTAGTTGAGTTTGTTGTTCTGTTAATTCGGTTTGCAAAGCATTCAGGCTTACTTCTATATGTTCTTTCTCAGTTTTTCTCTCTAACATGAGTTGCTTTTGCTGGTTTTCTTGGATTTCAACCTCTTGTATTTGGACTCGCAACTCGTATAATTTTTCTTCTAGTTGAGGCTTAAGCCGATTCAGCAGAATTAAGCTGTTTTCTGATTCTTGCTTTTGCTGCTGAAGTTCGCTGATTTGAGCTTGCAGTTGAATAATTTCAGAACGTGCTATGTTAGAGTTTAATTCTAAACGCCGTTTTTC
Organism: Brasilonema octagenarum UFV-OR1; assembly: GCF_963888615.1. Classification (NCBI taxonomy): domain Bacteria; kingdom Bacillati; phylum Cyanobacteriota; class Cyanophyceae; order Nostocales; family Scytonemataceae; genus Brasilonema; species Brasilonema octagenarum. Next base: position 2,406 of record NZ_CAWPKW010000321.1, read on the forward strand.
AGCGGTTAATGTCGAAAAGGTATTATTAAGTTCTACTTTTGATTCCTCAATTGCGCTAAGTTCATTTTGTAAATAGTTTATTTTTGCTTGTAACTGTTTTTTTTCTATTATATAAACGCCTATATCTCTATTAAGAGTATCTCTCTGGTTACGTCGTTCTATAACTTGATTTTGTAAATTGCTTGACTCTGCATGCAGTAAAGCGTTATGCGCTTCAAGTTGGTTAACTTCTGTGACAATGCGAGACTTTAGTCCCTCAAGATCTCTAATTCGCCTCTGTAGAGAATCTAAAATCAGCATTTCATAATTTCTTTTGCGCTTGTCTACAAATAAAGCTGATAGATACGTAGCAGGTACAGTCACTAAACCTGTGAGAAAAGCTTTATTAAAATCCCAGCTAAGGACGAGACTAAGACCAAAACTCACGCCAAAGGCAACTATACCTATAATAAGTCGATTACTCACGATCGCTGATTGCATATTGCTTGTTTTTAACATAGCCAAATCATTCTAAATATTTTTTCACTTAAGGAGTCTCACATTGTCGCCTTTCAAGCTATAGGTGTTATTATTTTTAACATTAGAGTCGAGAAAACGGAAAAATTAAAAACGAAATGTCTTTCTTTTATGATTCTGTGTTTGCTGCATGATGGGTTGAACTAGACACAGTCAACTCTGCTTTTAAGAAATCAACAAATTGTCTTGCTGTTCTTCCAGAACGACCATTATGGCGAGTTGCCCATAGTAAAGCTTGACGTTCCAAATCTTCTTGACTCATATCAATTTCAGCTTGTGCCGCAAGATGCCGGATAATTTGTAAGTAAGTTTTCTGATCAGCACCTTCAAAGGTCAAGGTTAAACCAAAGCGATCGCTAAAAGATAGCTTCTCTTGCATGGTATCCCATGCATGAACTTCGTCGTTGTCTCTGGGAGATGGTCTATCTGCAAAAAACTCTCGAATTAAGTGGCGGCGGTTAGATGTTGCATAGACTACAATGTTTTGAGAACGTGCGGTTAAATTGCCTTCCAAAACCACTTTGAGTGCTTTGAAAGCATCATCATCTTCTTCAAAAGACAAGTCATCAACAAAGATGATAAACTTTTGTGGCACACTTCGTAACTGTTCCACAATTTTTGGTAAGTCTTTCAAGTCAGATTTGGCTACTTCCAGTAAGCGTAAATTGGAATTGCCATACTCATTCAGTAAAGCTTTCACCAAAGAAGATTTTCCCGAACCGCGACTACCGTAAAGCAAGACGTGCAGCGCCACCTGTCCTGATAATAAAAACTCTGTGTTTTTCAACAATGCTTCTTTTTGCGACTCGTAACCCACAAGTTGATTTAACTCAATTGGATCACAATAGCGTATTGGGATAAACTCCCCACCTTGCCAACGCGCAGCTTTATACTCTGCAAATAAACCTGTACCAAACTGGCGATAATACGCTGCCAATTCTTTCACAGCATCAGCCCAATTTTCCAGCTGTTGTAACTTCTCTATAAGTGGAAATTCGTGAACTCTTGCGACTCGATTTTGCTCTACATACCATACGACTGGTGAAACGCTTAAATGAGCTACTTCTTGCACCCACTGACTCAAAATAGCGCTGCCACACTCATCAAGACTTTGCAACGCTCGTAAATCATGCTCAGCTGCTGCGACTAAAGCTGGAGGAAGACTTTCAAATTCTTGTTGTTGAGCAAGTTGAGTAAAAGGATTATCTGCTCTGAGAATTTGAGTAATCAGATATTCCTCCCAGTTTTGATGTTTAGCAGCCAAGCACCTGAAGTAATTGCCGTATGCTTGGAGACAACCTTGTCCATCGGCATCAGTGTAGCGTATTGCTTGCAATAGGTCAAGATATGCCCTCCCGACTTCACTTTGGAGGACCGATTGGTAGAGTAAGAGGGATGCAGCTTCGCGCTGGAGGAATTGAACTTTTGTGTTCGCTTGATTATCCATTTATCAAAAGAGTGATATAGCTTAATAGCTATGGTAAATTGTCTGCTGATGGTTGCAGCAAAATCAAAATCTACATAGGTTTTTAATAATGACTTTAGGTATTGTTACAGCTCTTGCCTACGGCGTTGTGGCTCTGGTTGGTGGCATCATCGGCTACCGTAAAGCGAATAGCAAAGTTTCTCTTATCAGTGGTGGTATCAGTGGCTTACTACTGATTATTGCTGCTTTTGTCCAGTTCCAAGGACAAACTTGGGGTTTGACGTTAGCAGCTGCGATCACCGCTGTTTTAGTCATAACTTTTGGAATTAGACTAGTGAAAACACGCAAGTTTATGCCTGCGGGAGTCATGGCTATTTTGGGTTTGGTAGCATTAGCGATGATGGTCAATCAGATGGTAGCGTAAGCGTCTAAGTTATAACCAGTATTGGTTTTTGACGTTGTGCACTATATTTCTAGATCAAAAAAGAGCGATATCGCTATTCAGGCAGGGGAGCATTTTTAGGATGCTCTCCTGCATAGTAAACAACTACTTTCTGCTGTTGAGCGTCAGGGACATAAAATCCCCTATCTCCCTTGGTGACTTCGTATTCCCATGCACCCTTATAGCGTTTGCCTTTCAATGGAAAAACGCGCCCAGGTTTCCTAGTCATAGGGGCGGTAGATAAATCCTCATAACAACGAGTAGCATTTTCCGGCGCACGCGACAGTAATAATTCCCAGTCTCGATTCACCCGTCGATTCTTTGCCACCACTAGCCAGTGTGGCACTGTTGCTATTTCAGCGGCTTTAGACGGCTCTGCATGTGGGTTTTCTTCAATTTCTTTAGCAGATGTAGATGTAGATATATCTGTTTGCGGTTTGGAGAGTGGTTCTTCTGGCGGCACTACATTAGAAGAAAAAGTAGTAAATGTCACACATAGTTGGGTCATCTGGCTCACTACCCAATCACGCTAGTAGTCGGTGGAGTCAATGACACCTCGTCGTCATCGTCACTGAAAGCTTTCTCCAGTTCTGGACTACTAATTGCAATAGCACTTTCGTGCCACTCATGTATCACGATATCGAGCGAGTTCCAATTACCAGTATCAGAACCTACACTACATGCATTAATTATCTCTGCGACCAGTTCATTTAACTCTTCGGCCTCAAACGCTTTCATCCATCTATATTCGTGGTCGGAAGCAATCTCTTTTCCCTGGCTCAATTGATAAGCAATATTAAGAATCTTAACTACAGTTTTGGTCATAGCGGCTGCTTTAATATACCCCGCCATTTCATCTCGCCGCAGCAGTGCAAAGGCATGCTCGTTGCGAGTGATAGTCACTGGATGCTTTAAAGCTATATCCAAAACGCGACCAGGCTGGCGATTCAACTCAGTCGCACTAATCAACTCATCACTGTAAATACCATCTTTACCGCTGATAACCATAGAATAAGGACTTGCTTTGCAAACTCGGAGCTATACGTAATATTATACGTACTAAGTTTTATAAATCAGCCCAAGTGCTTGGCTTTCTTCCGAAAGAAAATTTTCGGAAACTTAGGTTGACCAAGCTGTTTGCGCCATTCTTCCATGTCGGTGTAGAACACAGGAGTCAAGTAGAGAGTCAAAATCTGAGAGAACACCAATCCGCCAACAATTGCAATCTCCGGGACGTTGGCAAGTTTGCTTTCTGGTGGATGATGAATGCAAGTGGTTGCTGTTTTTGTGATAAGAGTGATGAGCGTTCTTTGTTTTTTAACCGAAAGTCTCAGTTGTATATATTGGGAGTTTCGTGAGGGGTTGAGGACGGGGAAGGTGGCTATTACGCCTTTGGGTGAAAAGGAAGATTATATTTGTCTGGACTTGTGTGCGACTCGTCATAGCATCAATACGAAAGACCAGATTTGTTGTGAGGGGAAGAAGAAGACGAAGGCGCGGTTGAAGCGGAGTCCGGATGCGGAGGCGGTTGTGATTGCTTTGGAGAATTTGATGCAGTTAAGTGCTGTGTGTTCTCATGTTGTTGGTGCGGATGGGTTGGAGTCGCAAGGTGTTGGTGAGGTGGCTTTGTTGCATCAGCTGTTTGATGGGGGTTGAGGTTGAGAAGCGGGTGAAATATTCTTGTGCTAAATAATTACTATATATTGAGTAGAAGATAGTATTGACAAATTCACGTATCAAGTTATTCATAGTTGCTTTATAAACACGTTCTAAAGTGCTAGTTTTTATGAAGATTTTGTGTGGTGCTAGCCACACAAATTTCTCCAGCAAAAATTTAAGGTAATAATGTATGTACCTTATAGAAATCTAAGATTTTCTAGTTCTCAGAGTTTACAGAAAACAATTCAATAAAACAATTCAATCTAGAAAGAAGAAATCTATAAGCATAAAAACTCAAGTGTATTGACAGTAAAGAAATGTTGCGAGTAAACGTGAAAGTTCTGCAACTTTTCTGATTTAGGTTTTACTTGAGTTCAGCTTATTAACTGAGTTCTACTTGTGAATGAGTAGGACTATCTTTTGAACACTGGTATGTGCATTTTAAATGTAGGTGTGTCCCATGGTGTACTCTATTGTGTTTTGTCAAACGACTTGGTTGAAAATTATCAATATTAAAGTTATAAGTCTGGCTTTAAACGTAGTTCAAAGGGTTAATAGATAACTCTTCCTAAAAATTTGTACATTCTATCTATAAGTAGTACCAACGTACGAACTAAGTGTTTTCTAGTTTAAGACCTAAAAGCCGTAGATGATTATGGAGAGTGTGGCAATGGTTAAAGGATAGAAGATAGAAGTGCCTTTTATCTTACTTAGCTTTGTTGAGTTATAGACAGCTAGAATTAGGCGCTTTTCCAGAAATGATTTTGGAATTTTGCCCAAAAATCTCTTTTTTGAAGTTGCGTTGTAGACAGAAAAGGTCACAAAAAATTAATCCTTGTTTTTGATTCCAAATTACTTAACTTTCGGTGATACGAGCTTTTCTGTTGAGCCTGATAGTTGTAGTAAGTGGATTAAATTTTCAAAAATTTTCAATCTTTATTTCATTTGGCTACCCGATGATTGGAAGGAGCAAGCGACAATGTTACAGAAGACAAATATTGAAATAACATCTCGCAGTTGTTCAATTCGTGGTGGGATAGCAGAGCCTTTTAAGATGGCTTATACCGCAGCCACCGTATTGGTAACGATTGCAAGTACCATATCCTGGTTCACTAGAGAAGCTGTTGCGAGTGACTTCATAGGAACTATGCAACAGACTCAGCAAACTCTCTGTACTGCTGCATCTGTTAACAAAGTTGCTAACTCTTTGACTGAGAGTGTTTTAGGTGTAATTGAAGGCACACCTCCTAAAGCCACTACCGCTGCTCCGTTTATTACTTGGATAAAAGAGGCAGGTGGTGAGTTTTTGATCGATTGGGCGTTGGCTAAGGCTCTGAAAAAATATCCTGATATAAGCGGTGTACCTAGACCACAAGGACCTTTTCGGTTGCTATCAAAAGCAGAGTATGCTAAAGCTAGAAGCTTAGCAAACACAACTAATCGAAATATACGTAAAGACATACGCAGAATTAACCCGTCGTCACTTGATAAAAAAGTAATGGGGACGAAGATGGAAATTCATGAGATTCACCCAATTAAGTTTGGTGGAAGTCCTACTGATCTGAATAATAAAATAATAATACCAGAGAAAGTGCATACTGAATTAACTAATTGGTGGAATGAGGTTCAAAATTTGGTAGAAAAATCTTGTATTTAAAAAGGGATTGTGTTTTTGCTGTTATAAGCGATTTTCTGATACATTTTGTTGGCGTTGCTGAATTTTGTCATGAATTATAAATGTAACTTTTTTGTAACATGTAAAAAAACTGTAGAGACGTTACATATAAAGTCTCTACACATAGATTCATATTTTGGTTCAGCAACGCCAATGTGTTTATACCACAGGGTTTGAGCTATATCTGTGGTCTGCTACAAATTTACGTGTTACGTTTACTCTTGCAAGATTGATTGCAACCTTGTTCAGTACATTATTTTCTCCGGGCACATTTCTCAATCGCGTACTTGCTATAATCTTTTGCTCGGTTTTCAGCATTAACTCGACCTTCCTAAGAAGAAGAAGGGGGATACATAGCAAAGTATAAGTCAATTACAGCGGTTAAATTGGTTTTTCATTAACTCAAGCAGACAATAAAACCCTTTGTTTATTCAGGAGAAAATCATTACATTTCGTCATTCTGAGCCTCCTAATTTTAGAAACTTATAGCTTCAAAATCTCTGATAAATTTTGTAGGGCGCTCACGCTAGTGTAAACGTCAATGTAAAGTTTTTTCATTATTTACGTAAATTCTGCGTCCAACCTCAGATTAATCTATAAATGTTCAAATTAGGAGCTTAACTTTCAGGTAGTTGCAATCAAATTGATCCTGCATACTCAAGTCGTCATGGCTGTATTAAGTAATACTTTGCGTCAATAAATAAGCTACAAGAATAGAGTAGGTAATTTATGCCTCGGATTCGCTTTGTTATCTTTGCCATCATCAGCTTCATTGTTGCCCTAGTAGCTTCTTTCTTCACTCCAAGCACGTTGTTATCCGCTCGTGTGGTGGCGACAACTCCGTCCGCTATACAAATTGAAGCTGGTTATGATGACACACACAAGGCACTTGACTTTCTGTCTCAAAAACTTTCAAAGCCATCCATCCTAGACAGCACTCTTTCTGTTTCCAATTCAACCTACTTAACTCAAAATCCCAATGAATCTAATTTTGATCCGTGTAAATCTGAATCATACAAACGATTATTGCAATTGAGCAGACCTAATGGTCTTCCTCGCGAAGTACAAACTGCTCTTACAGGTGCAAAAGCTGAGCTACAGCCAATCGCCGACGGTTCAGGGGAATATATTTATGACGAGTATAAAATCACATTCAATAGGATGCCCCAAGGAGTGACGCCGGAAAGTTTTCTTGGCGAAATGCTAAGAGATCTTAATGGAACAGTCAGTAACCCACGCTTCGACGAGATTAATGAGTTTAAACGCCGACGCAGTGAGGCTCCCAAGCTTGGAGATATCATAGATATCGACATTTATGGACCAGATAACGGCAGCGTCGTACTAAGCGACCGTAGTGACTCAAATTTCGTGTTTAGCACTATTAAAACACCTAAAACTGGTTCCCATCCAGAATATGGTTCGCGCGAGTTTGGATTTGAACGAAATCCTGATGAAAGTGTCACTTTTTACACTAGAGGAGCATCAAGACCACAAGATCGGCTGAGTCGCAAGGTAGGAGATCCCTTGCAAGAAGATAGCTGGACGAGTTTGATGTCCGGAATTAGTACTGCTATCTATAAAAGAGGTGGTAAAACCCGTAGAGAATCATTTAGAAAATTTATAAAAACCCAGCAAAACCCACCTAATTGTGACAAGACACCAAATCAATCAAATAGACCCAATGGACAATTGAAACAAGGGAAGAGTTATGGTGATCCTCACTTGATAACCTTTGATGGATTAAGCTACAGCTTTCAGACAGTTGGAGAATTCATCGTTGTTAAATCTAACGATGGTAAATTTGAAGTTCAAGTACGTCATGCGCCTGTCAATTCATCACTCTCACTGAATAGTGCTGTAGCCATGAAAGTGGGTAGTGACCGTGTGGCATTTTATTCAAAAGAGTTTCCTGACTCTAATACCAGCACTCCTCTAAGAATTAATGGCAAACCAACTGTCATTCAAGGTGATTCTCTATCACTACCAGGTGGTAACACTATAGCTAAAAGTGGTGATACCTATGTAGTCAATTTCTCTACAGGTGAGAAAGTTGTAGTAGACACAGCCCAAGTTGGAGGTAATTTCTATTTCAACGTCTCACCTTTCGTGTTGGATTCACAACCTGAGCGCTATAGTGGTTTACTCGGTAATGTCAATGGTAATCCCAAGGATGACCAAAAAATTCGTGGTGGGGGTGTTTTATCTTCAAAATCAACTTATGGGGATGTAAAGCAGGTGTTAAACCTAGTCGGAGTTGGGCAACTTCCTGTTTCCTTAAATGCAGCCGAAAAACTTTATTTTGACCAACTTTACAAGGATTTTGCCAATAGTTGGCGCATTAGTCAAAAAGAGTCACTGTTTGATTATTTGCCTAATAAGACCACAGAGAATTATACAGATCGCAAATTCCCAGACAAATATCTCAAACTAGAAATGTTGTCTTCAGAACAGGTAAAAAAAGCGCGTTCTGCATGTGAAGCGGCGAAGGTTACTCAAGATATGATGGAGGGGTGTATTTTTGATGTTGGATTCACAGGATTTTCTGAGTTTGCTCGCGCTACAGCGGAAATCAATAGCTACGTAGAAACCCTTAACACACTTTTCCCTGGTTTAAACATTCCTACATCCCAACGAGTCATTGATAACACAATAGAGCGGGTTAAACCTAAAGTTTGCGCACCTATTGTAGGTTGCTTATAAAGACCTTTCGGAGCGATCTTCCTAGTGTATCTTCTGCTCAGATGCTATGCGTATATCTACGGCACACTCTGCGTTTACGCGTAGTGTGTGCATAATTACGCTCAGCAATTCTAAATCTACAGTGATTGGTGAGTCCCTGAGTCCTTACGGACACGTGTTCGTCGCATTGCCAATCGCATCATATTTCCATCTTTCGCTTTTGTACACTCTGCCGTCAATAGTATTTTGATTCATCCGTCTTGCTTTGGTCAACTCAATGTTGCTTCCCAGATGTTTTACCCGTTGCATCACCAACCGTATTCCTTTATGAGCAAAGCCTGGGCTGAAATTTTAGCCCAAGTGCTTAACTTTCTTGCGAGAAAAAAATCTCGGAAACTTAGGTTGACCAAGCTTTTTCCGCCATTCTTCCATGTAAGTGTAGAACACTGGAGTCAAGTAAAGCGTCAAAATCTGAGAGAACACTAATCCCCCGACGATCGCAATCCCCAAAGGACGACGCGCTTCAGAACCGGAACCCGTCCCCAACGCAATTGGTATTGTCCCCATTAAAGCTGCCATTGTTGTCATCATAATCGGACGGAAGCGAACTAAGCAGGCTTCGTAGATAGCATCAAACGAATTTTTCCCTTCTCGTCGCTGCGCTTCAATGGCGAAGTCTACCAACATAATGCCGTTTTTCTTTACAATACCTACTAGCAAAATGATTCCGATAAAGGAGTAAAGATTTAACTCGACATCGAAAATCAACAGTGTTAACAAAGCACCACAGCCAGCCGAAGGCAAACCAGAAAGAATGGTTATGGGGTGAATGAAATCCTCATAGAGGATACCCAGAATCAGATAAATCACCACAATCGACACAAGCAACAGCCAGCCTAAATCATTGAAAGACTGTTGAAAGACTTGTGCCGAACCCTGAAAGTTGGTAGTAATGCTTTGAGGCAGAATCTGACTAGCGAGTTGCTTGATGGTATCTGTCGCTTGACTCAGAGACATTCCTGGTGTTACATCGAAAGAGATAGTAGCAGAAGGGAGTTGAGCTACGTGTTTGACGGTGAGGGGACTGACTCCTTGGGTGATATGGGCGATCGCCGTTAAAGGTACCTCTTGTCCATTACTCGATTGGATATAAAGTAGCGATAGAGAGTTCGGATCCTTCTGATACTGCGGCTCTAGTTCCAGAATCACATAAAACTGATCGTCTGGGGTATAGATTTTTGAAATTTGGCTAGAACCATAAGCAGCGCCGAGTGTTTGTTCGACTTGTTCTGCCGTAATACCAAGCGTTGCTGCTTTTTTGTGGTCAATTTCGACTTGTAACTGCGGAGTACTTAGTTCTAAATCACTGTCAACATCCCGGAATCCTGGTAGCGCTTTAATTTTATCTTTCAATATAGGAACGTATTGACGGAGTTGTTGCAGGTCAAGGCTTTGCAACGAAAATTGATATGATGAATTGGTCTGTTGACCACCAATAGGGATAGCTGGTGGAGAGCGTAAAAACACTTGGATGCCCGGTATACGCGTTAACTTAGGGCGCATTTCTTGAATGATTTGGTCGGAATTGAGACGGCGTTGAGAACGCGGCTTCAACAGAATCGTAATTCGACCGGAGTTGACAGCAGCATTCGGTCCACTTGCACCTACAATAGAGTCAACAGCTTCTACATTGGGGTCTCGACGAATGATGTCAACGACTTTCTGCTGGTGACTTAGCATAGCATCAAAAGATATCTCTTGTGCTGCTCGCGTGTTTGCCATGATTTGTCCAGTGTCCTCTGTGGGGATGAATCCTTTAGGAACAAGGACAAATAAGTAGACTGTCAACGCTAAGAGAATGACCGAACCGATGAGTGTTGTGAGACGGTATCTGAAAAATGGCTTGAGACTCCACTCATAGCCCCGCAACAGTAAATCAAAAACACGCTCTGAGACTCGGTACAGACGGCTTTGATGCTGATGATTTGGTGGACGGATGAATCGACTGCACAGCATTGGGGTGAGGCTGAGGGAAACGAATCCCGACACCAAAATCGCAACGGCAATTGTGACGGCAAATTCATGAAACAACCGACCAATTAATCCACCCATGAATATGAGGGGGATGAACACCGCCACCAGCGATAACGTCATCGACACAATTGTGAAGCTGATTTCTCGCGAGCCATTGAACGCCGCTTCCAGTGGAGATTCACCCATTTCGCGGTGACGAACGATATTTTCCAGTACAACAACCGCATCATCAACAACAAAGCCGACTGAGAGCGTTAATGCCATCAGTGAGATATTATCCAGAGAATAGCCTGACAAATACATTACGGCAAATGTGCCGATGAGTGCCACAGGGAGTGCCAGACTGGGAATGAGTGTGGCAGATAGTTCACGTAAAAATAGGAAGATGACTACGACAACCAAACAAACTGATAGAAATAAGGTGAATTTCACATCATCAACGGAAGCGCGGATCGATTCAGAGCGATCGTACATGATGCCCATCTCAAGTGATTTGGGAACCTGTTCGCGCAGAGTGGGTAAAAGTTGCTTGATGGTATCGACAATTTCCACTGTGTTGGCATCTGGTTGAGGCTGTACAGCTAGAACAATCGAATGAATGCCGTTGTAGAGATTCAAGACTTTATCATTTTGCACGCTGTCAATCACCTGCCCTACATCTTGGAGTCTTACAGGTGCGCCATTTTTATAACTGATGATGAGTGAACGATAAGCAGCAGCATTCGTGAGTTGACCGTTTGCTTGGATTGTGTAGGTTTTGTTACGGTCAGAAAGACTGCCAGTTGGTAGGTTTACATTTGATTGGGCGATCGCATTCCTAACCTGATTTAGCCCAATTCCCCGCGTTGTCAATTTTTGTGGATCAACTTGGACGCGAACAGCATATTGCTGCTGACCGTATACTTGTACTTGGGCAACGCCATCAATCATTGAGATTGGCTGACCGACTGTAATCTCTGCGTATTCGTCCACTGTCGCGATAGGGAGGGTTTCAGAATACATGTAGAGGTAGAGAATTGGTGCAACCGACGGGTTGACTTTGCGGTAGGTTGGAGGTTTGGGCATACCTGGTGGCAATTGTCCAGCTGCTGCTGAGATTGCTGCTTGGACATCTTTGGCAACATCATTTACGCTGCGGCTGAAGTCGAATTGCAGGGAGATGTTGGTACTGCCTGTTGAACTGGTGGAGTTGAAGGAATTGAGTCCGGCTATGCTGGAAAATTGTCTTTCTAGGGGTGAAGCAACGGAAGATGCCATTGTTTCGGGTGTCGCACCGGGTAAACTGGCGGAGACGGAAATGAAGGGATATTCTACATGAGGTAAGGCGCTAATTGGTAAGAGTGCATAACTCATGAGACCGAAGATGACGATACCTATCATGACTAGGGTTGTCATGACGGGACGGCGGATAAAGAGTTCTGAAAGGTTCATGAGTTTTGATCTCGCAGATTTTTTCTTTTAAAGTTTGGCGTGGATGATGTTGCCAAATATGAAGTTAAAATATAAAATTTAGGACTTACAAAAAATGATGAAAAACGAACCGCCAAGGCGCCAAGGACGCCAAGAAAAGAAAGAGAAGAGGAGGAAGGTGTTTACATCCTATTCAGGAAGGCTGTTTAACTTTTGGTCAATCTCATTAACAAAATTTTCTATTCTACAGATAACCTCATAAACAAATTTCTCGTTGATAACAATATGTTCCCCTTTTTTGGTTTTTCCATTTCGATGCACTAAATCATGTCTATTTACTATGTCTTTCTGAACTTTGGAAAAGTCTGGGAATGATATATCAAGTATGGCTTTGTACAGACTGCTAATTTTAGGCAGATTATGATAAATTAAATTCAACATTGCTTTTTTGGCGATTTCTTCCGCATTTTGAGCATAATTAAACAGTTCATTCAGGCTAATTTTTTGTTCCTTAAAATCCTTGAATGAATAAAAGAAAGATTTAATATACTTATCATTCGATAAGACTGTATTGATCAATGCATCAGATAAGTAAGTTTCAAGGCAAGTTATCGCAGCAATATAAATCTGCTTTTTAAGAGTTATTCGTAATTTTTCCTCAGCTATGTTAAGGCTGTTTAAAACTTTTAGATTAGAATTTTCTTCAGAAAAGGTTTTATAAAACTCAGTGTTTGATAATATTGCATCTAATTGATTTTCATCTATATCACCATCTATATCACCAGAGTCATCCGGGTCTAGCCATATCAACACGTCTCCTTCATAACTCATTAGTCGCTCACTGATTAGATCGTTAACGTCATATCCTATCTTGTAATATTCATAGAGGTTAGGGTGGTGAGCTTTTGCTGATTCTTCGTCAAGTAACCAGTAGTCAATATGCCCACCTGAAGCCACAGATAACTCTTCTAGCCATTCCTCCCAAGTCATTTCTTGCTCGCTCATTTTAAGCTTTACTATAGTTAAAGTGTTGCTTGACTTACATCATTACACATCGCTTTTAACCTGAAAGTGTGGAGTTATTTCTTATAAAGGTCTGTTTCATTCTTACCGACTTCCTGTAAACGAAGAAACCCGACGAAACTTCACCTGTCTAAGTTTTTTCCGCCAAGCTTCCATGTATGTAAAAAAGACTGGTGTTAAATACAGCGTCAATATCTGAGAAAACACTAATCCACCAACAACGGCAATTCCCAGAGGACGCCGAGATTCAGAACCTGCACCATAACCTAGGGCGATTGGTAATGTTCCCATTAAAGCTGCCATCGTTGTCATCATGATCGGACGGAACCGAATCAAACAAGCTTCATAGATGGCATCAAACGGACTTTTGCCTTCGTTTCGCTGCGCTTCTATGGCGAAGTCCACCATCATAATCCCGTTTTTCTTAACGATGCCCACTAAGAGGATGATGCCGATGAATGAATAAACATTCAATTCGACGTGAAAAATTAATAATGTTAATAACGCACCAAATCCAGCGGAAGGCAAACCAGAAAGAATTGTTAAAGGATGTATAAAATCTTCGTAGAGGATACCGAGAATCAGATAAATTACCAAAATAGCGACGGCTAGCAACAATCCCAAACTCGGCAGTGAAGATTGAAATACCTCACTCGCTCCTTGGAAGCTTGTTGTGATGCTGGCGGGAATCACTTTATGCACGAGTTCTTCTATAGTTTGAGTGGCTGCTCCCAGGGATGCTTCTGGTGCTAAGTTGAAGGAGATCGTCGCAGCATTCATCCGACCAAAGTGATTGACCATTAGTGGTCCAACACCTTGGGATATTGTGGCAAATGTGCTCAGAGGAACTGCTTGACTACTGGTGGAATTTGTGCTGTTGCTAGTAGCGGTGTTCGTGCTAGGGTTCGTGCTGGTGCTAGTACTGCTGTTCGTGGTATTCGTGCTGGTACTGGTGTTAACGTAGAGCTTCATTAAAGCATTTGGATCTTGCTGGTACTCCGGTTCCAGTTCTAATATGACTTCGTACTGGTCACTAGCGGCGTAAATGGTTGACACTTGATAAGCACCATAGGCATTTTTTAAAGTGTTTTCGATTTGTTCGGCGGTAATGCCAAGAGCTGACGCTTTATCACGGTCGATATTAATTTTAATTTGGGGCGCAATTTGCAAGTCGCTGTTGACATCCAAGAGTTCTGGGAGATTTTGCATCTGGGCGACTAGTTGCGGGACGTATTTTTCCAAGGATTGGACATCGGTACTCTGCAGTGCAAGCTGATACAGTCCTGTTGTTTGCTGTGTTCCGATGGGAATGGCAGGAGGATTTTGTAAGAAGACTTTAATTCCTGGGATACTTGCTAGCTGGCTTCGCAGTTCTTGGACGATTTCGTCAGCGCTGTTGTGGCGATGCGATCGCTCTTTCAGGCGAATCAACAAGTTCCCGGAGTTCCCTGGAACTGCTGCCCCGCTACCGCTCGCACTGGAACCAGGACCAATGTTAGAATTAACTGCATCGACATTCGGGTTTTGCCGAATCAGATTCACCACTTCTTGCTGGTGACGGACTAAGTTATCAAAAGAAGCATCCTGTGCTGCCTGTGTTGTTGCGATAATTTGTCCTGTATCTTCACTAGGAATAAATCCTTTCGGAACAGCAATAAACAGATAAATAGTGACAAGAAAAAGCACACCAGACAAAATCATTGTGGTCAGGTGAAACTTTAAAGCTATTTTTAAGGTCCAATCGTAAACAGCTAAGAAGCGGTCAAACACATACTCTGAAGCACGATACAGACGGCTTTGATTTTCGTGATTGGGTGCGCCTACAAAGCGACTACATAGCATCGGAGTCAGGGAGAGGGAAACAAACCCAGACACCAAAATAGCGACGGCGATCGTTACCGCGAATTCGTGGAACAGTCGTCCCAACACTCCACCCATGAACAGCATTGGAATAAAAACCGCCACCAGTGAAATTGTCATCGACAAGATGGTAAAACTGATTTCTCTAGAACCGTTTAAGGCAGCTTCTAGACGAGATTCGCCCATTTCCATGTGGCGAACGATGTTTTCCAACATGACGATCGCATCATCCACCACAAAACCCACTGAAAGCGTCAACGCCATCATTGATAAGTTATCCAGCGAGTAACCCAGCATGTACATCGCTGCAAAAGTCGCAATCAGCGATACAGGTAATGCCAAACTGGGAATGACTGTTGCTGACAGATTCCGCAGAAATAGGAATATTACCAAAATCACCAGACCAATTGTCAAAACCAGAGTAAATCTGACATCATCTACTGACTCTCGAATTGACTGGGATGCATCATAGAAAATCCCTATTTCAACTGATTTCGGAATTTGCTCACTCAACTTTGGCAACGATTCCTTGATTGTGTCTACAACTTGTACCGTATTTGTACCTGGTTGCCGTTGAATGGTCAAAATGATAGCGCGGGTATTATTATACCAGCTTGCCACCTTGTCATTTTGGACACTGTCAATAATTCGACCGAGTTGTTCAAGGTAAATTGGGGCACCATTGCGGTAGGCGACAATCAGAGAGCGATAAGCAGCCGCATCTTGTAGTTGACCGTTTGCTTGGACTGTAAAATTTTTGTTCTTGCCCGAAATACTACCTGTCGGTAAATTTACGTTTCCTTGTTGTATTACAGTTTCTACTTGATCAAGTCCAATCTGCTGACTTGCTAATTTCTCAGGATCAAGTTGAATACGAGCTGCATACTTTTGGGAACCGTAAACCTGTACCTGAGCCACCCCGTTGATTGTAGAAAGCTTTTGTGCTAAATACGTTTGAGCATAGTTATCTACCTTAGAAAGCGGCAAAGTTGGTGAGGTTATATATAAGTAAAGAATCGGCTGATCAGCGGGGTTGACCTTGCTGTAGGATGGGGGATTGGGTAAATCGTTAGGAATTTGTCCAGACGCTGCTGATATCGCCGCTTGCACATCCTGAGCCGCATCGTCAATATTTCGACTGAGGTTAAATTGAAGCGTAATTTGGGTGCTACCTAACGTGCTGGTTGAGTTGAGCGAATCAAGTCCAGCGATACTAGAAAACTGCTTTTCCAAAGGACGGGCAACAGAAGATGCCATTGTTTCCGGGCTAGCTCCTGGTCGCGCCGCTGACACCTGAATGGTAGGATAATCAACGCTGGGTAAGTCGCTGATTGGCAGTAAGCGATAACTCATCAAACCGAAGATGAGAATAGCCGCCATAACCAAAGTCGTCATGATGGGGCGACGGATGAATAGTTGCGAGAGGTTCATGAAGCGCCTCCTGCTTGTTTGGAGGCGGATTTGACTCGTACCTTACTACCAGAAATAAGATTCGCCTGACCGTCAGTTACAACTGTTTGACCTGGTTGCAGCCCTTTCTCGATAACGTTTAGACCGTTCATCATACTGCTAACAGTCACGGGGACATTTTCTACCGTATTATCAGGCTTGACAACGAAGACAAACTGACCATTGGGTCCATTCTGAACTGCTTGCGAAGGAACAACGATCGCATTCGGTTGTGTCCTCAGCGTTAGTGTTGTGTTCACATATTGACCAGGCCATAGTTGCCCTTGAGCATTATCAAACTGGCCTATAAGTTTAATGGTTCCAGTGCTGTTATCGACTGTATTATTGATAAATGCCAAAAGACCCCGTATCTGACGATTGGTGTTGGGGATAGTAACATCCACTGCCAGCTTGTTATTGCTCGCGTACTTTTGAATTTCCGGTAGTTGCGTTTCTGGAACTGAAAAAGAAACCTGAATTGGGCGAATCTGGGAGATTGTCAAAAGGGGACTCGTACTATTGGCTGCAACTACATTGCCTTGAGTTACCAAAATATCTCCAGCTTGACCGGAGATTGGGGCGTATATTTTGGCGTAAGAAAGTTGCACTTGGGTGTTTTTTAATGCTCCTTGATCGGAAGCGACAACTGCCTGTGCATTCTGGATTGCTGCTTGATCGCCCTTGACGACTTCTTGAGCATTCTTGATTGCGACTTGATCGCTTTTGACGACTTCTTGAGCGTTCTTGATTGCGACTTGATCGCTCTTGACGACTTCTTGAGCGTTGGCGATCGCCTCTCTATCTGCCCGAAGCGTTGCCACATTAACCTGACTACTAGTAGAGTATTGCTGAGCTTGATCCTGACTAACAGCACCCTGCTTGTACAAGTTCGTGTAACGATTACTTTGTGCCTGTGCGTATTGTGCTTGCGCTTGATCCTTTGCCAAAGTCGCCTCAGCTTGTCGCACCAGTGCTTGGTCTTTGGCTGACGTCACTCTTGCTTGCTCTACCAGCCCTTGGTCTTTGGCTAACGTAGCTCTGGCTTGCTCTACCAGCCCTTGATCTTTGGCTAAGTTTGCTCTGGCTTGCTGTACCAGTGCCAAGTCCTTGGCGACAGTTCCTTGAGCTTGTTGGATGGCTGCCCTTTGTGTTTGATCATCCAGTGTAAACAGGAGTTGTCCTTTTTTCACCTCCTGACCTTTTTTGAAAAACACTCCAGTAATTTTTCCACCAATCTGGGGTGTCACCGATACGGTAGACTCCGCTTGAACATTACCAATTGCTTGCAATTGCACTGGAACTGTTTTTTGGCCGACTTTGGCGACGGTTACAGGAGTGATCATAGATCGTCCTTTACGTCCAGATCTTTGGGACTTTTCAGATGTTTCAGTTTTGTTGGGCTTGGCAAAAAACGTACGGTAACCAAGAAAGCCCAGGGTAGCGAGCAACACCAAACCGATGAGGAAAACTAAACCAGTCCGCTTCTTAGATGGAGGATCTTGCTTGAATTCTAAGTGATGTTCTACTGAGTGACTTTCCGCTGAGTGATTTTGGGCTAAACTCTCCTTGGGAATGTTATCGAGCACCAGAGCCTCCAATTGGTTTAAGTTTATGGTTGATGGCGAAATCTCCGCATTCACTATGTCAATTTTAGAAATTGACATGAATGTTTACATGAAGCAGGATTCCTAAGCTGATCAGTCATAAATTACTAAAACTGATATGACTTTTTTCCTAGTCCAGAAAGAGAATTAGTAGAAAAAACTCTATCGATACTGGTAACAATTTTGTAAGAGTTGAAGAGAATAGACTTCTTGCAAAAGTATGATTAATGGATATTTAGAACCAAGGATAGATACAGATAAATAACTAGCAATTTTGTAGGGTGGGCACTGCCTAGGGTTCGCTCAAAACCTTATTTTTAGGTTATTGGCAGTGCCCACCCTACGGTTACTACGGTTACTGTGGTTTTATGTTCACTCCTGTTGACTTTTGCAAAAAGTTTAAGGTTTCCAACGTTCTTTGTTGGCGCAGTACTTTTCTTAAAATCAGGATAATACCAGTAGTGCTCTTTGTTTGGTTGTTGGTTTTAGACAGTCCTATGGTTCGCCCAAGCTACCAATCGTTTCGTCTGTTGCTTTATCTGGAATGGCTGTTGTTAGGCACATCAGTGTTTATGGAAGTGATGTTTCCGTTCCAGTTGTCTTGGCAGTTGCTGCTGCGAGTTCTGATCATCGCTGCTTTCGGTTTGATGGGCTTAAAACTGCCAACTAAGAAATTGGGAGTAAAATTGGTTTACACTGCTTTAGAATTCGGCTTAATTGTGTTAGCTGCAACTAAAGAAGGCTTATCAACTCGCTCTGTTTTCCTATTGTGTCTAGTGCTGGTGATGCGGAGTTGTTTGGTGTTTAGGCAAAAGGGACAGTTGGTTGTGTTGATTTTAGCTTTCCTGTGCAATGCAACACTGCTTCTTTCAAAACCCATCATTCCTGAGAAATATAAAGTCGCTGTATGGGATTGGCGATTGAGTTCTGTGTTGTTGTATAGCTTGACGCTGGTATTTGCTTTATTATTGATTAATGCCTTGCTGGCAGAGCGACAAAGTCGAGAGCAGTTGGAAATCGTCCACAAGGAACTAGAAACGACGCATGAGCAATTGCGACAGTATGCGTTGCGAATTGAAGATCAGGCAACTTTGCAAGAACGTAACCGCATTGCTCGCGAAATTCACGATGGACTTGGACACACCCTAGCTGCTCAAACCATTCAGATGAATAATGCGCTGCTGTTCTGGCAATCCAATAATGCAAAGGCATTGACGTTTCTCAAACAAGCGAAGCAACTAGGGGCTGACGCGTTGGTGGAAATCCGGCGCTCAGTTTCAGTGTTGCGCTCAAACCCGCTACAAGGACTATTACTTGAATCAGCAATTGAAAAACTGCTGAAGGATTTTCAGCACTCCACAGGAATTGAACTGTCTAGCAAAATTTCTTTACCATTATCCTTACCAACAGAAACAAATACAACGGTTTACCGCATTGTGCAAGAATCGCTCACAAATATTTACAAGCATGCACAGGCAACGGCTGTGAATATTCAGTTACAGCATCAAGCTGGGATACTTGATCTTTCCATTGAGGACAATGGTAAAGGGTTTAACCCAACTCAAAATACAACTGGGTTTGGACTACAGGGGATGCGAGAACGAGCAGTGGCGTTAGGCGCTGAGTTTCTTCTCCAGAGCCAACCAGGAAAAGGTTGCCGTGTCTGTGTTTCTATTCCATTATCAAACGTCTTGCTATGATTCGGATCTTGTTAGTCGATGATCAACTTCTCATCCGTCAGGGACTTAAAAGTCTCTTAGAGTGTAATAGTGATATGCAAGTTGTCGGTGAGGCGGAAAATGGACAACGAGCGCTGGAACAAATCTCTATTTTAAAACCGGATATTGTGCTAATGGATATCCGGATGCCCGTGATGGATGGAGTTGCGGCGACTGGGGCGATCGCTCAACAATATCCCAACACAAAAGTACTAGTATTAACAACTTTCGATGATGATGGGTACGTCTCGCAAGCGATGCGGGTAGGCGCTAAGGGCTACTTGCTCAAGGACACTGAACCAGATGAACTGGCGTTAGCTATTCGTGCAGTCTACAAAGGACATACTCAACTTGGTCCTGGATTGTTTGAAAAAGCACTCATGTCCGTCCCAGAATCAATCCCCTCGGTTCCACAACCTCCCGAATTGGCTGAACTTACACGCAGAGAGTTGGATGTGTTGCGTTTAATGGCTTCTGGATCGAATAACCGTGAAATTGCGCAGTCGCTTTTCCTCTCAGAGAACACTGTCAAGAACTATGTGACTAATATTCTGAGTCGGTTAAATTTGCGCGATCGCACTCAAGCAGCACTGCTCGCCCATTCTCTGTTTAAGGAGTGATCATGAACTGCGTACACCAAGACAGATGAAAATTTCTCGTTTCTTCTCTGTTTTGAGTTCTGTATTGTGTGTTCTGAGTTCTGTGTTCTATTTTCAAGTCAGCTAGTACTGGCGATAATAATAGCGCGAATTATTCTACAACGTCGTTTAAAAGAATTGACTGAGCATTGAGCAAAATTTAAAGCAATAGTCATAATAGTACTGCCATTTTGGCAGGTTTATTTTTGATAAATCGGATATTAGTAGATTGTGCTAATCGTTATTGATATTTGCACGAGTCATAAATATCTACTGAAGACCACTGAAGTAAAGCTAATACTGAAATAGTGGTTTCAGGAACAATTTTACGCTTTAGGAAATAAGACATGGTACTTTCACTGTCTTCTCATAATGTTATTCATTATCTGCATCAAGCAGGTCTGTGTAGCTCAGAAGAAGGTACAAATTCCTATTCTGAACTCCCGCAAACGAGTCAAAAAAATTTAAATTTACTAGTTACTCTGCCTGGAAATCAGAAGCTACTGGTTAAGCAAGAACGATGTGTTGATAATAACGAAAATCCACATGAGTTTTGGAATGAGTGGTTGTTTCATCAACTACTTCAGCAGTTTCCAGTGTTAGGAAATATTTCTGCTGCGGCATCTTTGGTAGTGCATTTTGAGCAAGAAGAATCTATTCTTGTTCGTCACTACCTCAAGGAGTATTTTGAACTCGCAAGTTTTTATCAAAAAAATTTGCATTTTCCAAAAGCGATCGCAAGCGCTATTGGTACTAGTTTAGGATCACTACATCGTGCCACTTTCAACCGCCCGGAGTATCGTGATTTTATGGCAACTGCTCCTGAAGGACAGTTTCGCTATCAATTTTATAATCCAGCGCAAGGGATAGGGTCAATTGAACCGGAAATTTTTGGCAATGTTCCTACAGAGGCGCTGGAATTCTACACTCTTTATCAACGTTATGAGAGTCTAGAAGCAGCAATTGCAGAATTGGCGTATGAATGGAATCCTTGCTGCTTAACTCATAATGATCTGAAATTGGAAAATGTTTTAGTGCATTCAAGATGGGAGAAGTTAGACAACTGTCTTATACGACTCATTGATTGGGAAGCTTGTTCCTGGGGAGATCCAGCTTTTGATTTGGGAACTTTAGTGGCAAGCTACTTAACGCTTTGGTTAGAAAGCCTAGTCGTAGATCCTACTCTTGAGTTAGAAGAGTCATTACTTCTGGCAGCGATTCCATTGGAAGTTATCCAACCTTCACTACTAACTCTTATTATAGCTTATCTTGATACTTTTCCAGTGATTCTTGAGTATCGTTGTGAATTTGTTCAACGAGTTATCCAATTTGCGGGTTTAGTTCTACTTCATCGAATCAAGGAAAAAATAAACTTTCACAAATACTTTGATAACTCCAGTCTTTGTATGTTCAAATTTGCTCAAAGCTTACTCAGTAGACCACAAGAGTCTGTATTGACTGTTTTTGGGATCACAGAGTCAGAAATCCTAAAGCTGTTTGCAAAATTTGTTCAACTTCATTATCCAAAAAAACAGAAGAATTTGCTTCGTCTTTATTATAACAAAACTCGTCTGCGCGGTTGTTAAAACAGTGAACAGCGAAATCAGTGAACAGTGAACAGTAAACAGAAGAAACATATCCGTATTTCCTGTTGTAACTGATAACTGGTAACTGGTAACTGGTAACTGATAACTGATAACTGGTAACTGATAACTGATAACTGGTAACTGATAATGCTAGAGTCTTCTACCAAACCACTGCTAAATTGTCTATTGGATATTGCTACCAATATCGAAATTCAATCCAACTTTTGCATTCGCCATCCAAAATATCAACCCTTTGCCCTACCATCTAAAATAGCAGAGCGATTTCGACAAAATTCGCCAGCATTACAACACAAGTATCTTGCTCTACTATTGCGGAATTTTGTTCACGGTATTTATTACAATGGTTCTCTGCAAACCACGTTGTCACTCAGTAGTGATGTCGCTCATGATTTGCCACATAAAAACTTAGAAAGCCATTCTATCTTAGAGATGGATTGGCAATTTTACGAGTTACTACATACCAGTAATCATGGAATAGGCTACTTTGATCCTGATTGGCAATTGTTGCGACGGGAACCAGATGGTAGTATTGCAGTGAGCAAAGGTGGTTTGACGTTGTATGTTGAGTACAATCACAATCTAGAACCGTCAACGCCAACTGCCAAGGTAGGAGATTTGATAAATATATGGATGCCTAAAAATCGACTACAAAACGGCTTTTACATAGCGCTTAGCAATGTCGGACAGGATTTGCAGACTAACCCGGATACTGATTTGGGGGCAGGGCGAATTTACTTTAATGTTACTCCAATGGGTGCCTTAGCCCTTATGGATAGCCTGACACAACAATTGAACGCTGCTGCAATTCCTTTTTGTTTTCAGGTGTTACACAATCGGGCTGCTTATGGGCGCTATGATTCAGGAGTGCTATCCTTTGAACGTGAAGACTATCCAGCAGTGCGAAAAGTCCTAAGAAGTGTCTATGCAGAACATCAATCTCATTTCCACACAGAAATCCCCTTGTTTACCAAGTTTTTAGCACCTGGGTTGAGTTTAGCTGAAGAACTTAGTCAAAAATTTGCTGCACAGGAAAGTTTTGGGATGAACCGCTGTCAAATCGTAGCGAATGCTTTGTTGGAAGTTTGGCAACAAGATAACGATTCAACTGATCAGCGGATGAAGGCAATTGACTCACATTTTACTCGGCTTGGTATTGATTTACAGCGTCCTTACCTCAATCCTTGCTCTGAGGATATTTATTACCCCTTGAACTGATATAGCAGGGAACAGGGAACACAACGACCACGCTCAGTGCATCGCAGGAAACAGGGAACAGGAAAAGGGGAATAGGCTTCATAATCTCGTGGTGTCCGTATTTTCTCGTTAGTTTATGTCCTAATCTACCTGGCAAATGCTATAAAACAGATGATTGCGGTGTAAAATTGTTTACTGTAGCAGGCTATTTGTTTGCTATATTTTTTTGAACTTTGGTTTGAACTTTGGCTTGAATTATGGCCTTTATATATAACCGCACCATTCGCTTTCAAGACACTGATGCTGCTGGGGTAGTTTACTTTGCTAATCTCTTGAGTATTTGTCATGAGGCTTATGAAGAGTCTCTAGTTATCTCTGGCATTAATCTCAAAGATTTTTTCACGAATCCTTCTGTAGCTTTTCCAATTGTTCATGCTAATGTGGACTTTTTTCGTCCACTATATTGTGGAGACAATTTGGTTATTAGGTTAATGCCTCAACAGCTTAGTGTTGACAAATTTGAAGTGGCTTCTGAGGTGATAGTTGGTGAGGTGATCGCTGGTAAGGCAGTGACTAGGCACGTTTGTATTGAGACAAGTAGCAGAACGAAAACAGAGTTACCAGAAAATATGAAGGAATGGTTGGAGATGAACAAGAGAGGCGCAGAGAGCGCAGAGAGAAGAAAGTCAAGAGAGGTTATTTAAAAAGTCAACACTCAAAAGTTAAAAGAGATTTTGATTTTCCAATTTTTCTGGTAGCATCCCAAATGTTGTACAATGACTAGCGACCTTTCCGGCTCGCACTACTTTCACACGCATTGGGATGCTGCAATTTATCTGTTTAATCAGCGAGGCTAGTTTGAAGAAATTTTGTGGCTATTTGCTGTAGCTCTTGGCGATTGATTTTACCTTGGGAGTTACGAGGTAAGGTTTGTACAGGAATCCAATTTTTAGGAATTTTAAATTTACTGAGTTTATCTTTGAGCAAATTTCTGATTTCTATATCAGAGGTATTTGAGTCTTTGGGAATGTAAATTGCTGTGACTGCTTGTCCCCAGAGTTTATCTGGTATGCCTATGACACAAACATCTACTACCATTTCTGTTGCTCTAATGGTAGATTCAACTTCTATTGGATAGACATTTTCACCGCCTGTAATAATTTTGTCGCTGTTACGTCCGACGATATGTAAATAACCTTTGTTATCTAAGAAACCCAAATCATCCACTTGTAAATAAGCCTGATTCTCCCAAGTGTTAGGATAGTATCCTAGGGCGAGAGCTTGAGAATAGATTGTGATGTTTCCGATTTGATTTGAATTCAATTCCTCGCCTTGCTGATTGCGAATTTTAATAGAGGCATGGGGGAGAATTTGAGTACAGTTCTCTTTACCATTAAGAAATTCATCTGGTTTGAGGGTGGCAATTTGGGAGGCAGTTTCCGTCATACCATAGGTGGGAGATAAGCGAATATTGTAATATCTTGCTTTTTCAAAAAGTTCATTCCATGCTGCTCCACCTCCCAATAGTACAGTTTGAAATTGAGATAACCACTGAGTTAATTCTGGTTTTTGTAGCAGACGCTGTAACTGTGTTGGTACTAAAGAAATAAAGAATTTGGATAATTCTATACTGTTTAGTTGACGGTATTCGACTTCTTTGAATGACCGAATAACGAGTTTTCCACCAGTCGTAAGGGAGCGCATAAATTGCATTAACCCGCTGACGTGATAGAGTGGTAAGACACAAAAAGAATTAACCTGATTAATCAAAAAATATTCTGTAAATCCTCGCACGGATGCGATTAAAGTCTGCCAGGTGTGAATGGCAAACTTAATCTCTCCTGATGATCCACCTGTGGGAATCATGATCAGTCCTTAATCAGGAGATGGAATGATCGGATTTTTTAATTTGGAATAGTCTTGTCCCCAATTCTTAGTCCCTAATCCCCAAATTAAATCTGGGTTTACTAAATCAAAAACTTGTTGCCATTCTTGTTTTGTCCAGTCGGGGTTACAAAGAAAAACTGGACAACGAGCAGCACAAGCCGCGAGAAAACTTGCTAAAAACCGCACTGGTTCACGTTCGGCTAAAAGAATTTTGATTGGTGTGCCTCGATAGTATGAAAACTGGGTTAATTCTAAATAAAGTTGTTGGGTTAATTGAGCAAATAAATGGCTATCATCACAAATGAGCCAGTCATTGGAGAGAGGCTGACGAGATGCATCTTGCACAAAATTTTCTAAAGTTTTTTCCATAATTCTTCCGGCGTTGTCTCCTGTTGAGCAAACCAATGGTTGACACCAAAACCGACTGCTTTATTCTGCTGAGATAATTCGGCTGCGATCTGGAGTGCGGCTTGTCTACCAATTGCAGTTTCAAACACGGATGAAAACACAGCATCGATTTTATGCTGTTGACAAAACTGACGCAGACGGGAAGGCGAACCGACTATCCCAAGCTTAATCACAAAAATTTCTCGCCAACCTTGTTGGAAGCATGTGGTGAGTTGGTTGAGTGTGGCGACAGATTCATCTAAGGCGATCGCCGTCTGGTAACAATGACTCAACTCCAACATCGCCGCAAATTGATCCACAGATAAAGGCTGCTCAATAAATTCAATTCTTTGGAAAATTTCTTCATTTGCCTTGATATTATCGCAATTTCCGAGCCATAACTGAGCTTGTTCATAGCTAAGTCCGCCGTTGGCATCTAATCGTAGTTTTGCAGAAGCTGGTAAAGTTTGACAGAGTAATTTAAAAATTTCTAGTTCCTGACCAATGGCATAGACACCAATTTTCCATTTAAAAGTACGATATCCCTCCTTCCACAGCTTTTGCCAAGCCTCTAGCGCCGCTTCCCCAGCTGGTAGTAAAGCGCTATAGCTTAATGTCTCAATTTTTCTGTGATCTTGTACCAGCCCCAACAACCGCCTGGGGTTTAAAACCTCAGGCTCATAATCCAAGTCATCTAAAGACGACTGCGAAAAGTTTGTTGTCCATTTTAATGGACTTGGGCTATTAGTCCCGAAATTAATTTCCGGGCGGGCGAGGGTGTTAATCGTTTCCCAAGCAGACTCAAATCCAAATTGACACGCGCTTAACTCATCAGAGATAGAGAAAATCGTCTCTTGTGTGATTTCCTCTGGAAGCTGACGGCAAAATTCTAAAGCAAGTTCATGAGTTTCTGAACCAAACCAACTGATGGGTGCAATTTCCCCCCAGCCGATTTTTCCTGTTTGATCGGTGAGACGAAGAATAATTCCTTCGCGGATATCCCAACTACCATGACTTGTCATGAGCGGAGTTGCAAATTTTTGCTGATAAGGACGAAACTCAAATCGATACGCCATTAGAAGCTAGTGCAGGTAAAAAGGTAACTGTTTTGTGTTACTTGTAAAAATACGACCACGAAATATCATTCTTTTGGAAGTTAACTTAAAAAAAATTTACTCTTTCTAGATCCATGACAGTTTCTTCATGTAATGCTGACTTTTTTGTTTATAATAAGGAACTATACCGTTTTCTTTTAGCTGTTCAACAAAACTGTATTAAGAATAATTACACGCAAATTGCAAGTTTGGCGCTAGATATTGACTGGGTTGACCCTTTGGTTGTACTTGATAAATTAGCACAGCCAAATCAAGTTAGTTTTTATTGGGAAAAGAAAGGACAAAAGGAAGCTCTGGCTGCTGTTGATGCTGTCGCGAAAATAGAACTTGCAGGGAAAGACCGTTTTGCAAAATCGGAAGAGTTCATCAAAGAATGTGTTCAAAATATAACTAGCTTTTCTAGAACGAATCAAGCTTTTTTGGGAACTCGATTTTTATGTAGTTTTAGTTTTTTTGATCAAAATACCCAACCAGATTATCCATTTTCTGCTGCTACCGTTTTTCTTCCACGTTGGCAAGTAGCTGTGAAAAATGAGCGCTGCGTGTTGGTTTTTAATACAATTATCAATACTGACACAAATATTCCAAGAATATTGCAAAGTTTATCGCAAAAACTAGAAATTATCAATTCTTTAGAATCCAACTCGCAAACTCTTGATTACTCTTTGCCGAAATTTAGTAATCAATCTATTGCAAATCCTCAAAATTTCAAGTCTTCAGTTTTGTCAGCTTTGGAAAAAATCGAGTCTAAGGATTTAACTAAAGTTGTCTTGGCGGATATCCTAGATGTTAGATCAAATGGTCATTTGAACGTCATAAAATCTCTAAATAATCTGAGACAGTTGCATCCTAACTGTTATGTCTTTTCTCATAGTAATGGCAAAGGACAGAATTTTATCGGGGCAAGTCCGGAA
This sequence comes from Brasilonema octagenarum UFV-OR1, assembly GCF_963888615.1. Classification (NCBI taxonomy): domain Bacteria; kingdom Bacillati; phylum Cyanobacteriota; class Cyanophyceae; order Nostocales; family Scytonemataceae; genus Brasilonema; species Brasilonema octagenarum. The sequence continues at coordinate 29,643 of NZ_CAWPKW010000321.1, forward strand.
CGTTTAATTAACATCCAGGAACAACACCTAATGACTGATGCTTTGGCTGGATCTGCGCCACGGGGTAAAACACCTGGTGAAGATGCTGCTCATGCGAGTCGTTTGCTTAATAGTTATAAAGAAAGACACGAACATTCGTTAGTGATTGATTTTATCACTCAACGTCTTTCTCGACTGGGTTTGCTACCTCAAGTTTTAGCACCCCGCTTGCGACAATTATCTAATATTCAGCACTTGTGGACACCTATCAGCGCGTTAGTTCCAGCTGATGTCCATCCTTTAAAGATAGTTGCTCAATTGCATCCTACACCAGCAGTTGGAGGTACTTCCCAAGAAGTTGCTTATCGTGAAATCCGTCGTTTTGAGCGCTTTGAAAGAGGTTTGTATGCTGCGCCGCTGGGATGGGTAGACTTGGAGGGAAACTGTGAGTTTATTGTTGGAATTCGTTCAGCACTTATAGATGGCGATCGCGCCAGACTCTACGCCGGTGTTGGTATCGTTGCTGGTTCCGATCCCGACAGAGAACTTGCAGAAGTTCAACTCAAACTACAAGCTTTGCTAAAAGCATTAGTTTAAGATTTTGTGCAATGCTTGTAACAATTGTTTTACATTGTAAGGCTTAGACAAAAATATTTCAACATCAAGGTTCTGTATCAATTTATTATTGTCTGTAAGTCCACTTGCAGCCATAATTTTGATGCATGGATTTATTCTTAGTAAAGCACGAATGGTGGTTAAACCATCCATATCTGGCATCATCATATCTACAAATACGACTTTAATGTTTTCTGGATTTTGAGCATATAATGCAAGTGCTTCAATGCCATCACAAGCGGTTAAAATTTTATAGTTGTAGTTCTCCAGCGTGATTTTGGTAATCTCTCGAATTTCAGCTTCATCATCAACTACCAAAATCAATTCTCCATTTCCCATAGGCAATTCAAAAGACTCTTCTGAGAACGTTTGGTTTTCTAAAACTGCTTTTAAGAAGACTTTAAATTGTGTTCCTTTACCAATTTTGCTAGAAACACTGATAAAACCGTTATGGCTTTTTATAATACCAAGTACTGTTGAAAGACCTAATCCTGAACCTTTTCCAACCTCTTTAGTTGTAAAGAAAGGCTCAAAAATTCTATCCAAGACTTCTGGAAGCATACCCATTCCAGTATCCTTAACGGTAATGACAATGTGAGGTCCAACAGTTGCATCAAGATTCATGCGGGCATAGTTTTCGTCAACAAAGAAATTTTCGCCATAAATACTCAAAACTCCACCTTTTGGCATCGCATCGCGAGCGTTAATAACTAGATTCATCAGTACCTGATGCAGTTGTGTTGCATCTCCAGAAATAGTCCAAAGATTTGGTGCGATATCAGTACAAAATTCTATAGATTTAGGAAATGTCTGCTTAGCAAACTGCTCAATTTCCGATATCAAATGCTTGATTTGTAAAATTGTGCGCTTACCTTCGACACCGCGTGCAAACGATAGCACTTGCTTAACCATAGCTGCACCACGTTGAGCGTTCGTTTCTAATGTCTGGAGGAGCTGCTGGTTCCGCTCATCGGAAATTCTCATGCGCAAAAGCTGAGCGGACATCAGCATGGGAGCTAGTGTATTATTAAGATCGTGAGCAATACCGCTCGCAAGCGTACCGAGACTTTCCAGTCGTTGAGCACGAAGAAACTGTGTCTGAAGTCTTTTCTTTTCTGTAATGTCAGTTTTTACGCTCAAAATTGATTTTGGGTTTCCGTGTTCATCACGCACGAGTGTCCAGCGAGTTTCAACAATGAGTTCCTTGCCATCTTTTCGGATCTGGCTCAATTCACCATACCACTCGCCTGTCAAGTTAACTTGAGACAAAGCCTCTTTTAGTTGGGACGAAATTTTTTTATACAAAATATCATTAGCATTTTTACCCAAAATATCTTTTGCTTTCCAACCGTAAAGTCGTTCAGCACTTTTGTTCCAAAAGACTATTTTGTTTTCTAAATTTCTGACTATAATGGCATCTGTCGCAACATCAAGCCAAGCCGCTTGTTCGCGGATTTTGTGTTCCGCTTCTTTACGCTCAGTGATGTCTATTCCTACACCAACCATACGTACTGGTTTCCCAGTTTGATCATAGTAGACTTGCCCTTTATCTCCTATCCAACGCAACGCACGATCAAGTGATACGAATCGAAATTCAACTTCATGCTCTTTCTTATTTTCAATAGCATCTGTTATGGCAGCAACGACGCGATCGCGATCTTCAAAATAAACAGCATCGAGAAAAGCTTCAAATGTATGCTCATTTAAACCTAACGAAAGACCACACAGGGGTAGCATTGAGTTATCATACACAATATTATTGGTCAAAATGTTCCAGTCCCAAATCACCATGTGAGCTGCGTCTAGAGTTAACCTCAATCGTGCTTCGCTGTCTTGCAATGCTTCAAGCATCTGCTTTTGCTCTGTGATATCGATGCTGGAACCAATGTAACCAGCAAAACTACCGTCTGAATGAAACCTTGGGGTACCTGTATTTAAGAACCAACGATACTCACCATCAAAACGCCTGAAGCGATGTTCCATAGTGAAGCTTCGGCGAGCATCAAATGCGGTTGTGTAAATCTCTAAGCAAAGTTGTAAATCGTCGGGATGGAGAAGTTCTGCCCAACCGTAACCTAGTTCTTGTTCCAGTGTGCGTCCAGTAAATTCCAACCAAACCCTATTAAAATAATTACAAAGCTTGTCAGTGCCAACCATCCATATCATCACAGGGGCTATGTCTGCCATCGTGCGAAATCGTTCTTCGCTTTCTTGAAGCGCTATAATCGCCTTTTTACGTTCGCTCAGTTCGGTTTGTAGCTGTAATAAGAGGGTGGATTGGTGAATGGCGATCGCCAATTGATCAGCCACAGCACAAGTTAATTCCACTTCTTCCTGCTGCCAAGATAAAGAGTGATTATTTCTGATTAGGCTAACACTACCCCAAATAGTAGAGCCAAAGTGCACCGGTACCAGCAACCATGCTCCCCGATAAGTTTCGGCCAAGCTGCGGTTGACTTGATCTGAACAAGTACTGGCATCCTCAATTATAACAACTTCTAATCGCTTGAGTTGGGCGGCAACTTCATTATCAGCATCGGGAATTTCCACCCCCAAAGCACTTGGTAAATCTGGAGTTCGACGATAATCACCAACATTCAGCCATAGTTGCTGTTCAGGTATGTATTGCACAATTTCAACTCGATCAGCGCTCACAAGCTGAGTAATCTCATAAGCCGCTGTGGAAAAAATTCTTTCTAACTCCAGAGAATTACGAATACTTTGAATCACTCGATTCAGAGCTTGCTCTTTTTGAACTTGGCGTCGAGAACATTCGCGTTGTTGTTGCAGCTCTTCTTGAGCCTGCTGTTGTTGAACTGCTACTTGTTCTAATTGAGAAAGCTTTTGGCGCAGTGCACTTAACTCTTCAATCAACTCCTCTGTTGTCTTTTCCTCGTCTTTCATTGGCTTGAGTACAACAAGCTTTGCTTAAACCAGTGGATAATAATATTTTGTAATATATTTTATGGTTTGTCAGTTTTTATCAAAAAGAACTCAGAACTCAGAACTCAGGAATCAGAATAAGAAAGAAAGAC
>NZ_CAWPKW010000322.1:0-32859 GCF_963888615.1 Brasilonema octagenarum UFV-OR1
TCCCTACTTCTATTGAAAGCGGGCTGTCCGGCCCCGAAGTCGCTACAACGCGCTTAACCCGATGCCCTTCGGGGAGAACCTCCGGTTCCGCTGCGCTAACGCAGTCGCCTACGGAGGGAGACCCTCCTGCAGCGCTGTCTCACCAGATACCTACGGAGGGAAACCCTCCTGCAGTACTGGCTCCCCAACGCAGTGCCTCCTCAAAAACTTACCCAGTCCGTTTTAACGGACTTTGCCTATAAGCCTTGAACTGAAGTTCAAGGCGTACTCAGTCAAGGTGCAAGATCTGAGTTAGGGAAAGTAGCACATCGCCTCATGAAAATCTTCGCCTACACCTACACTAACCCTATACTAGAACCCACTCCTGATCCCACAACCTGGGGATGGGAGTTAGATTTTATTTACCAAGACTTAGGAAAACGCTCTCAACTACAACAATTATTCAACGACTGCAAAACACAACCACCCGATTGTCTCCTTATCCGCCGCTTAGAAGAATTAGGAGATACTGTAGAAGAAGTCAGTTCGCGCCTTGGGGAACTTGAAGCAATGGGAATAACACTCATTGCTGTTGAGCAAGACTACAATTCTTCCGAACAAAATCCCAACCTCCACGCCCAGTTGCTGAAATTACTCAACGAAATTCAGCGTCAGCAACATAGCCGCCGCATCCGCCAAGGACACGCCCGCAACCGTTTGAATGCTGCGCCACCACCCGGTAGAGTACCCTACGGTTACCGCAGAGGTAAAGCAAAATACATCATTGACCGTACCACTTCACCAGTTGTCAAAGATTTTTTTGAACATTTCTTATTGTATGGTTCTCTGCGGGGAGCAGTACGTTACCTAGCGAAAAAATACAGCAAGAAAATTTCTGTCACCACCGGACGCCGTTGGTTGACAAATCCAGTTTATCGAGGTGATACAGCTTATCAAAACGGAGAAATTCTCTCCAATACTCATGCTCCTATTATTACTAAAGAAGAAGCCGCCCAGGTTGATCGACTGTTACGCCGCAACAGTCGTTTACCTCGTCGCACAGCTAGCGCACCGCGTTCTCTGGCTGGGTTGGTTGTCTGTCAGGAGTGTCAGTCTCATATGAGTGTCACTCGTGTGACTATGCGCAACCAAGACAAAGAATATCTTTATTTGCGTCCGATTAACTGTCCCAAAAATCCCAAGTGTCGCGCCCTTCGCTACCAAGAAATTTTAGAACAGACAATTCAAGCTGTTTGTCGTGATTTACCTCTTGCTGTGGCGGGGATGAATTTTCCTCAGTTGGATGCAGTCAAAAATAGCTTAACTGAAAACATTACCCGTCATCAAGAAATACTCAATCAGCTACCCTCGTTGTTAGAAACTGGAGTTTTGGATGCAGAAACTGCTCAGTTAAGAGCATACAAACTTCGCACGGAAATCTCTACACTTCAAGCAAAACTAGCAACTTTACCACCTGTTAATTTGCGTTCTGTCGCCCAAGCTGTTTCAATTGAGCAATTTTGGTTAGATTTATCTGAAACAGAGCGACGATTTTACTTCCGAGAGTTTATTCGGCACATTGAGATTCTTCGTCAAGATAAAGAGTGGAAATTGCAAATACTTTTTATTTTTTAATTGAATAGAAATGTTACTTTTCAGGTGGTTGATCCTTAGTATATGCAACAGGTTTTGGTCCTGAATTACGCACATTGATCACTTTATTGAGAACATCAAACCAAAAAGGCGCACCCATAGCAATAGCTAAACCGCTTACAATCCAACCAAAAAGAATTTTAAAAGCTAGCCAAATTCTGAGTATAAACATTTGAGCGCTATTCCCCCGACTAGTCTTTAATGGCTCAAATTGTTGACTAATATTTTGCCATCCAATAGGTACAGAAGCATTGCCTAAAAGTTCCTGAAATTGACTTCTGGCATTTTGGTCATTCAGAAAATCCTTTTGTTGAATAGCGCTTTCAGTTATGGCAGAGCGGACAGCCGAATCTTGCGACAGTCTTTTGAGTAGGAAAAATGTATCGGTATTGGTTAATATAGCAACTGAGATGCCAATTAAAATGGCAACTCCTTTGGCATTACGTTTATAAACACCGCTTGCGCGATCCATAGAACGATCAAACCATGTTTCAACCTCTTTTTGAAACTGACTAGTCTCATCTTTAATATTATCAATTTTTAACTTACTCCGCTGAGCAAGAACACTAAGACTCGTGATGAGATTATTTGGTACGTACTCAGGTAAATCTTGAACAAGCTTTTTAAATTCGTTATTTTCAGTAATGTCTCCATAAATATTGTGAATTTGCTGATAGCTATCACTGTTCTTATCAGTAATAGCTGTTTTCAGTTGCTTGTAAGAAGATAAAACCATATACAAGTTTGTTTTTCTCTCAGAGGGAGTTTGAACAAAATTAACCAACTCTGGGATTCTTAAAGCTTCTAATAACGTAATGGCAAATGTTTCTGAAGGAATGTAAGATGGAGAACTTTGTTTTTCTTTTAAGGCTTTTGAATTGTATCTAAATTGATTAATTTCTTGTACTTCTTTTTCTACTAGTTTTTGGGCTTGTTGATTCAGCGTGTTAATCAAAGGATCTTGATAAAGCTTATGTACCAAAACTGTGGCATCATCAATATCTTGCTGTTGAGTTTCGCTACCACCTGCAACAAGCAGTTGAATTGATTTTTTTAAATGTTTACCTCTCCATTGTAAAAAAGTGGAAATTAATTCCTGAACTTCCGAAGTCAGTAAGCTCAAAATTAAGTAAATGAAAATCAAGCCAACAGCAATATCTACAATAACAGGTAGATTCATAAATCTTCTCCCGAAAAAACGAATTGGGTATTTTGATTAGTAATAGTTGTAGCACTTTTCCCAAAGCAAAGAGTATGAAAGAAAATGAAAAAAAGAGAAAATTTTCGTAAGAAATCTTATGTATTGACGAGAAAATATAAGTTAATTTAAAGAAGAAGAGATTGTTTAACAACACTTGTGGTAACAAGTGGCAACATTCAAGACTCCAAAGCGTCTGGAGTTGAATCAAACCAGCAAGCACAATAAATATCCACCGAACATGCAAGAAGGAAGCTTTATTTGGGGTCGTCTGGAAAAGCAACATCGCACAGTAGACAAATGGATTGATTGGGTATGGGTCCTAGTGCTGCTTTTAGCCGCAGTTTTACTCTATACCATAAATTTGGGACATTTGCCGCTGCGAGATTGGGATGAAGGTACTGTCGCACAAGTTGCGCGCGAAATATGGCGTGCCCCATTTGGTTCAATGCATTGGCTTTACCCAACGCTTGGGGGTCAACCATATCATAATAAGCCACCGCTCGTACACTTGCTGATTGCTTGGGCTTACTCCTTGGGAGGAGTCAATGAGTGGACATCACGTTTACCTGGAGCACTGTTGAGCGCTCTGTCAGTACCTTTACTGTATTACATTGGGCGGGAAATATTTCACCAACGTTGGGCAGCTATCTATAGCGCCTTGACTTACCTGACAATGCTACCAGTGGTACGTCATGGGCGGTTAGCAATGTTGGATGGGGTGGCTGTTTGTTTTTTCATGGTCATGATGTTGTGTTTGCTGCGATCGCGCCGCAACTTACGCTACTGTCTGGGTGTTGGCATCGCTTTTGGGTTAATTTGCCTGACCAAAGGTCTGTTGGGTTTCTTGTTAGGGGCGATCGCACTAGTTTTTCTGTTTTGGGACACACCCCGACTGCTTACCAGTCGATACATGTGGACAGGAATTTTACTTGGCATTTTACCTGTGGCTTATTGGTATGGTGCCCAGTTTGTACACTATGGCAACAGTTTTACCGAAACTGGCATGATGGAGCAATCCCTGAGGCGTGTTTGGAAATCTGTTGAAGGTCATTCTAGACCGCCGTGGTATTATTTACTAGAGATCTTCCAGTACACATGGCCCTGGCTCATTTTTTTACCTTCTAGTTTGCGATTCACTTGGGAAAATCGAAACTTGAGCTGGGCTAAACTAGTATTGGTGTGGTGTGCTGTTTATTTGATCGCTATTTCATTGATGGAAACAAAACTTCCTTGGTACGTGTTTCCAATCTACCCAGGCATAGCCTTAGCTTGTGGTGCTAAGCTTGCGGAAATTGAAAATACGCCAATACTATCATCTTATCCTCGGTATTTGCTCTTATCTTTAGTATTTATATCTATATTGGGAAGTGGAGTTTGTATTTACTATAGTTTAGAGGATAGAACACAACCAGACTTACAACAGATTTTTGCCGCAGTCGCGATCACAATGGCAATAGCCGCTATTTTGGCAAGGCGAGGTGATAGGCAATTCCTCAAAATTCTATTTTGGGGTAGTTATGTTTCGCTATTGTTGTTGATGAAATCCAATGACTGGGTTTGGGAACTGAATGAAGCTTATCCAGTCAAGCCAGTAGCACAGATGATCCAGCAGGCAAACCCACCCGCAAAGAAAATTTACACATCTTTTGATTACCGTCGTCCATCATTGGATTTTTATAGCGATCGCACTATTCTTCCAGCTTCCTCTACTGAACTAAAGGATTATTGGCAATCTGACAAACAACCTTACTTTCTGCTAGATAAAACTGCACTTAACAATCTTAAATTAGAGTCGATAAAGGTAGTTAAACATGATTCTGGTTGGTCACTAGTTACGAAAAATACTAAATAATCTTAAAAAAGACAAGAAAATATAAATCTTGTGATTTGAATCACATACACAACAGCATGTAAAGACCTTAGCCGTGCAGTGAATAAGGGGGTGCTTAGCGTACGCTAAGCACTTACGCCCGATGCGTGGTCAGAGTTCCCCTCAAATAAGCAAAGGATCGAATTTACTAGCTACCGCTCCAACAACTGTTGGAGCGGTAGCTAGTAGAAGTCTTGACGTAAAATGCAGGATATGGGTGTTGTGTTAATCGAAGTTTTAGAGTATTGCTAAAAACCAGACCGAAAAATTAAGCCGCAAAAAATCATTTTGACCTTATCCACATAATTTTGTTTTTGTCAATATATATTAGTAGAGAGGCTGTTTAACAGCACTCGTCTGATCCAAATTACGTTTGTCGGGAGAAGCTGTTAAACACGCGAGTGCGTGTTTTGTGAATATAGGGCATACTTTGAATTAAGCTAAGGCTAATGTCAACGTTGCTTTTCTGTTTTTGGCAACGTTGGAGAATTCTGGTCTGAGGCTTGCTGTGTCATACCAATGACACTCAAGAGAATAGCACCTCCTATAACCAGAGCGACTAAGGGGCCCTTGAGGATGGTAAAATCCCTGAGAATCCTAGCTAAAGGTCGGCTTTGGCGACGGAGTACCGACGATATCATTATCTGTTTGTAGGCAAACGGGTCGCGGACATAATGACCGCTTTGACAGACTACTAGCCTTTCCTGGCAATACGAACAGGTATACAATCCCATGCACGTTTTTACTAGCTTTGGCTTAGTATTTTTTTGGCAAATTGGGCAAGTCACATAATGATTATCAAAGGTGTGTGTATTCATCTACCTCGTCCGTCTAGTCCACTTACTTGCTCTTTTCAATACCTGAGCGATAATTTATGCTCAAAATGTGTGTAATTTACCTAGTGTGATCTGACATCAGTCAGAAATCACACAGAAAATATCCATAATTTAGACAAGCAAAAGCTTGTGCTACAAGCATGGCTGAGTGATTGCAACACGAGTATAGCTAGATTTTTGTGAGAATGACCAAAAAATAATAAAGGATCAATAACTCCATACTTCACATTATCGTGAGTACCATTCTGTAGGGAGTCATCCTCAAGGTGTATATCCACTTTTGCCTTTAGTTAATGATTTATCGTAGCTATGGCAACCCCTATGGTGGAGCGCACACTCGGAGGGCTATTAGGTGTTTTTCTCACCCTGCCTTGCCCGCTGGTTTGTAAATCCCAAAGGCAGATGCTCTTGCAACACAAGAGTTCGTGCGTTTTGCGCTTACACCAAGGTGAGTGCGTCTCTCAAAGAGACATACAATCGCCAAGACACGGAAAAACGCCACTTGCACTGAGTGTCGGTAAACCCGCTTCCTTTGCAGTGGCTGCCCTCGTGCATAGCGCTGTCTCATGGTGATAGGGCGTCTACACTGTTTAACCTTCAATTTACTCCTCACAACTCTAAATGAGCGCTGCAAATAACCATTCACCTTCAATTCTTTCCCATTTAAGCATTGTCCTTACACAAATTGCCAGCAACGGGAATTAATTTACCAAAGCTTTGTAAAACTAACATATGCAATTGACTTGTCTGGTTGCTAAATGATCACTCACAATGAAATGTAAGACGGAAAAATTTAAATTTTTTATTAGATTTACTTCTCCACTCAATGACTCTTCTGCCTTCAACTGAACTAAGGAAGGTGGTAGAACAACCTGCTTTTACCACTCCTTCTGCCCGTTTGACTGATCTGCTTAACCGTTTTCAACCATCCCCAGAAACTGTTGTGCTGCTTTTAGCCGTCCTTATAGGCGGTGGTGCTGGGATGGGTGTGGTGACCTTTCACTTTTTGATTGAGCTGATTCACCGCTTGACCTTGGAAAATTTTATGGGTGTCATTGGTGCTTGGGGTTCTTGGACTCTAGCCTGTGTTCCCATCCTTGGTGGACTGATTATCGGATTGATGCGCTGGCGCACGCAAGATTTTGGTCCTGGACTGTCAACTTTGATCGCCGCATCCCAAGGAGGAGAGATCAAGGGACAATTACGACCAGTCACAAAGATGCTGGCAGCATCAGTATCTTTAGGAAGTGGTGCTTCTCTAGGACCAGAGGGGCCAAGTGTAGAAATTGGCGCAAGTTTTGGTATGCTGCTGTCTGTTGTTTTACAAGTATCTCAAGAACGACAGCGGTTGCTTTTGGCTGCTGGTGCTGCTGCTGGTTTAGCTGCAGGATTTAATGCGCCCATTGCCGGAGTTTTCTTTGCCTTAGAGGTGGTGTTAGGCGCAACATCATTTGCCACTTCTGCCGTGAGTGTCGTGCTGCTTGCAGCGGTCGTTGCGGCATTAGTTGCTCAAATTGGTTTGGGTGCACAGCCTGCTTTTGCCCTACCCGCTTACCAAGTCCGCAGCCTTCTGGAATTACCGCTTTATCTCGGCTTAGGTTTGGGAGCCAGTTTAATTTCTCTAGCTTATACCCAACTCATTGCTTTGGCAAAAGCCTGCTTTCATGGGCAAATACCTTATTTGCGATGGCTAGGTAACATACGCGAACCGATTCATCCGATTATTGGTGGAACCATTGTTGGCATTGTTGCTTTAAAGTTTCCTCAAATTATGGGCATCGGTTACGGCACTATAGAAGCTATGCTTCAGGATGTGAAGTTTTCTCTAAACTTGTTGCTGGTGCTGCTGGTGGTGAAGCTCTTCATGACGGCTGTTAGTGCTGGTAGTGGTTTTGTTGGTGGTGTGTTTGCACCAGCCATGTTTTTAGGTGCTTCTTTTGGATCAGCTTATGCAAAAATTTTAGCAAGCCTAGTACCTGTAGTTACACAGTATATGGCAGCTCCTCCTGCTTACGCAATGGTGGGGATGGCAGCAGTTCTAGCTGCAACTGTCAGAGCTCCATTAACAGCAATTTTGTTGCTCTTTGAATTAACGCGAGACTATCGCATTGTTTTACCTTTAATGGCAGCAGTGGGTTTGAGTGTTTGGCTTGTAGAACGAATCAAACCAACTTCTAACTCTAATTCAAACTTACAGCAAATCGGTCTTCCTGAGTTAAAAGACGAGCAAGCAGAAATTTTGCAGCAAATCTTGGTAGAAGATGCTATGTATTCTAGTCCGAAAAAGCTGCTACCGACCATGAATGTGATAGAAGCAGCTTTGGAAATGAGCGGTGATCTCTGCCAGAGTGCTTTAGTTATTAATGAAGCAGGGCAATTAGTCGGTATCGTCTCTTTAGAAGATGTCAACCGAGCTCTTTGCCTTTGGGAAAAATATCCAAATTCCTCAAGTGAAATCCAAGCTAACACAGGCAATCAAACACTCATGGATATCTGTACCACTGATATTCTTTATGCATTACAAGATGAACCTCTAGCCGAAGCATTAGACCGCATGGCTCTTAAAGGTTTGCATCACTTACCAGTGGTTTCACGAGATAACCAAGAGCGTATTTTAGGTTTACTAGAAAGAGAGCAAATTGGATTAACCTGCAACGTCGCTGTAACGCGCAGAGCACTTCGCCACTACTTACCAATGACTCGCAAAACAGGTGTCAGCATTAGTCAATAGCCAACAGTCAAAAGTTAGTCCAGTCCTGTAGGCGGGTCTCCCGCCGCAGGGAACTGGGGTTCGCCGTAACGGTCATTAGTCAACAGCTTTACAGTCTAATGACTTTTGACTAACGACTAATAACTATTTACACAGCAACTTCTGCTAGCTCGATCTCTTCTCTCTCGTCTGAGTCTACTTGTCTCAAACGAATATGCTTTTTGCCTAAAGTAATGATAAACTCATCTCCAGGTTTGAGATTCATTTGTTTGGTATAGGCTGAACCTATCAGCAAGTTACCGTTTGACTGCACGCTAATTCTATAGCTTGCACTGCGTCCACCTCGACCATTTGCACTGGGAGCACTGTCTAACTGAATGCCCTCAGCATCAATAAGAGCATTTAAGAATTTCATCATGTTGACACGCTCTATACCGTTTTTGGTTACGGTATAGTAGCCACAGTGTTTAGCTTTTTCTTCTTTGCTTAGATTTTCTAGCTCTTTGACTTTCTTGAGCAGATCTTCACCAACTAGAGGTTCAATTTTTTTCTGTTTAGCCATCAACTTAATTCAAAAACGAATGGTCAAATACAGTGAATCGATTTTATTTTAGCTGATGTTATGCTAATGCGAGCGCCATTATTTATTTTTTATCTGGTGCTATTGCCAAGTAGATTGCACCCAGATAGCAAAATTTTGACGGGATGACCAACATTAACAATACAATATATTTTAAAGAAGATAGGCAATGGTGATAACTATAGTTTGTATGTTTGTCAATGACCAAATTAAGGATCAAGTAAGAGGAAACAAGTCCTCGATTGAACCCTAGAGAAAATATTCCAGTGCAGTATCCTTACTTCAACCTGTTATCAGTTATCAAGGAAGCGCAATATCAGTTATCAGTTATCAGGTAGGAAACGGACTCGTCCACCCCTAGTTCACTGTTCACTGTTTTCACCCCCCAGATGGATGGTACAGGATAATTCATACTTTACAGTTCTGGCTTGGTGGTGACGACTAGGCTGTATTTGTTTAAGTTTCATAAAGCATACCTAAAAAAGTTGTCTACTTACAAAATTTGATCACTGGCACACACAATGATAAGCAAAACTAATTCTTAGTCATTACATAAAGACAAAGGACAAAGCTTAGCAAAATGAAACTAACAACTAGAGGACACTACAGTGTGAAAGCCTTGCTCGATTTGAGTTTACAGCCTGGGTATGGTCCTGTTTCTACTAAGGCGATCGCCTCTCGTCAAGATATTCCAGCTCCTTACTTAGAAAAACTGCTCATAGAAATGCGTCGTGCTGGATTAGTAAAATCAATGCGTGGTAGCATCGGTGGATACCAATTGGCTCGAGAACCTGCACAAATCTCTCTAGGAGAAGTTTTAGAAGCAGTTGGAGAAACTATTGAACCTTTACCCCACCACCAAGCTTCTCAAACACAAGCAGAAGATTGGGTCACATTTACTCTTTGGCAAAGGCTGCACCAAAAGCTCAAAGAAGCATTGTACAGTATTACCTTGGCAGATCTTTATTACGACGCTCGTAGTTGGCAGGCTTCTCTTGGGGAAGAAGCCAATTTTATTGTTTAGTCATTAGTAATTTGACTGTTGACTCTTAAGTTTTGATCGTTAACTCTTGACTTTTGACCATTGACTAATGACATCAGCTGCTGTTTTAATTATTGCTGCTACTTTAGATTACTTTATTGGCGATCCGTGGGGTTGGCCTCATCCAGTACGAGTCATGGGGTGGGCAATTTCTCGCTTTACCAAATTTAGTATCACATATTGTCAAAATTCCCTGACACAGCGCCTTGCTGGAATTGTGCTAGGCATTATCCTAATAATTGGTAGCGGGTTTATAGGCTACCTACTTATTCAAAGAGCTAGATTACTGCATCCGTTTTTGGGAGTCGCGTTAGAAAGTATTCTCTTAGCTAGCTGTTTTGCTTTTCAAAGTTTAAGAAGAGCAGCCGAAACAGTTTTACAACCATTAACAACAGGACATATTGTAGATGCCCGCTCTACTTTAAGTCATTACGTAGGACGAGATACAGAAAATTTAACAGAACTAGAAATTTTACGAGCCGTTCTAGAAACAGTAACAGAAAATGCGACTGATGGAGTTATGGCTCCTCTTTTTTATGCGATTCTTGGTGCATTTATCCCTGTTATCGGTCCGACAACCCTGGCTTTGGCATATAAAGCCAGCAGTACTCTTGATTCAATGGTAGGCTATCGAGAAAAACCTTATACATATTTAGGATGGTTCAGTGCACGGTTAGAAGATTGTTTAACTTGGATTCCTTGTCGCCTCACTGTGATGACTTTGGCACTTCTGTCCGGGAAACCCTTATATATTTGGCAAATTTGCCGTCGGGATGCTGTTTGTGATCCTAGTCCTAACTCTGGCTGGAGTGAGTGCGCCTATGCTGCTATTTTAGGTGTGCAGGTGGGAGGTACAAATTGGTATCGTGGGGTAGCAAAACATAAACCTCTCCTGGGAGACGCCATCCATCCCATCACCCCAAATTGCATTTATCAAGCTTTGCAACTCACTCGATATTGTTTTTTGCTGTGGTTGGGGGTTGCAGTAGTTTTACTGCTGAGTAACTGAGGGAGTGAAGCGCGTCCTTTGAGTGCGCCAAAGCCTGCCCATTTTTTAGGGGACAAATTGGTGAACACAGTTCATCAGATGTATTTTTTTGAATTTTGAACAAGCAAACTTTGAATTTGAGCGTGAACGTGAATCATCATGGAAATAGGGAATTGGGAATGGCTAGTTGTGAATAGTTAGTGGTTAGTAGAAAATTCGACTAACCACCAAAGCTACCAGTCACAATGACCGATTTGTTGTCGTTTAACTCATTGTTCAGGGGTATTGGTCTATGACTGCGTCTGTCGAAACCAAAGTGGTTGAGATTCTCTCACCTGAAGAACTCCGTCGTACCGTGAATCGTCTCGCTTCTCAAATCGTAGAAAAAACGCGTGATTTGTCTCAACTCGTACTGTTAGGTATTTATACTAGAGGTGTACCTTTAGCTCAGTTACTGACGCGTCAAATTGAGGCGCTTGAAGGTATACCGATAGCGACCGGAGCGTTGGATATTACATTTTATCGTGATGACCTCGACCAAATTGGGTTGCGGACTCCTGCAAAAACTGATATTCCTTTTGATTTAACAGGGAAAACAGTTGTCCTCGTCGATGATGTCATTTATAAAGGACGGACAATTCGTGCTGCTTTGAATGCGGTAAACGAGTATGGCAGACCAGAAATTATTCGTCTAGCCGTGCTGGTAGATAGAGGTCATCGGGAGTTACCAATTCATCCAGATTTTGTTGGTAAGCAACTACCCACTGCTAAAGAAGAGATTGTCAAAGTTTACTTAGACAATTGGGATAGACGTGATGCAGTGGAGTTGATTGGAGATTAGTTCCTTATCTTCCTATCACTCCTTTAGCGCATAATTGGACTGGCATGATGATGCACAAGATACCACTTACCGCCTAGAAGCTCAAACATATTCGTAGCAATTGATTGTGCTTCTAGTCTTCTCTGACCGTTAATGATTTGAAGAACATTTTCTACAAGTACAACATAGGCGATGTGATCACGCACAACTGTCGTCACTATCTCCGTATTTATCTCAATGTAAGCAGTATTTTTGAAAATGTTAACCCAGGAGGAGCGAATCTCCTTCCAACCGCGCAGTACATTCCATCCGGGATGAACACAAAAACTGCCAGTTCCTTGAGACCAGACAGTACTCATTGCCTCAATATCTTTTTTTTCAAAAGCTCGATAAAAAGCTGCGTTGACGGCTAAAACTTCAGAAGATTGGTTAGTCATTATTCTTCGTGGAGATTGGGAATAGCAAATGTTGTTTATTAATTGTTAGTAGTTAGTCACTACTAACAATTAACGATTTCCCTTATTTTAATTCCCACTTTTGACAGCACTAATAGTCTGTAATAACTGCTTTGCGGTATACGGTTTAGATAAAAAGGCTTTAACACCCATGTTATTGACTGTATTCACCTTTTCACTAGAAGCGAGTCCACTAACGGCAATAATCTTGACTGCAGGATTCATTTTTTTTAAGGTCCGGATTGTGGTTATTCCATCCATAGAAGGCATAACCATATCTGTTAAGACCACAGAGATTTTATCTTGATGTTCTGCATAAAGAGCGATCGCCTCAATCCCATCACTAGCAGTTATTGCTTTGTAATTATAGCTTTCTAAGGATGTTTTCGTAACATCCCGAATGGAATCTTCATCATCCACAACCAAAATGAGTTCTCCATTACCGTTTGGTAATTCGCAATCTCGTTCTTCTGGAGTTTCCCTAGCTTCTTGTGCTGGTAAAAACACCTTAAATTGGGTGCCTTTCCCTACCTCACTATACACGTTAACAAAACCACCGTGGCTTTTAACAATCCCAAGTACAGTAGAAAGACCAAGTCCTGTTCCTTTGCCTAAGTCTTTCGTTGTAAAAAATGGTTCAAAAATGCGGTCTATAATTTCTTGTGGAATACCACCTCCAGTATCACTAACAGTAATGACAACATACGAACCAACTTGAGCATCAATATACATCTTGGCGTAATTTGTATCAATAATGAAATTTTCCGCCGAGATTGTCAATTGACCGCCATTAGGCATTGCGTCACGAGCATTAACGCACAAATTTATCAGGACTTGATGCAATTGAGTTGCATCACCTGAAACTGTCCAAAGGGTTTGGTCTTGTGAAGTGGAAACTTCAATAGATTTGGGAAATGTTTCTTTAATAATTTGCTGAATTTCTCTAATTAAATGCCTTAATTGCAAAAGAGTGCGATCGCCCTCAATTCCGCGAGTAAATGATAGCACTTGCTTAACCAAACTTGCTCCTCGTTTCGCGTTAGATATTAATATTGGCAGGAGTCGTTTACTCCGCTGATCATTCAGTTGCGATTCTAAAAGTTGAGCGGTCATTAAAATGGGTGCAAGAACGTTATTTAGATCGTGGGCGATACCGCTTGCTAAAGTTCCTATACTTTCTAAACGCTGAGCACGAAAAAATTGTGCTTCTAATTCTTTTTTTTGTGTAATATTAGTATTAACAACAAGAATTGATTGTCCCTGTTTATCAAATTCGTGCACAAGTGTCCAGCGACTTTCAACAATAATTTCTTTGTCAAATTTTGTTATTTGATGCAGTTCACCCTCCCAGGAACCATTTTTCAATAAAGTTGCAATAGCTTCTTGAAATTGTACTATATCTTTCTCATGCCAAAGATCTGATGTATTCTTGCCAATCGCTTCAGTTGCCTTCCAACCATATAGTTGTTCGGCTGATTTATTCCAAAATAAAATTCTCTTGTTTAAATCCCGTACAAAAATGGCATCGGTTGCAACATCAAGGAGTGCGGCGTGTTCGCGAATCTTTTGTTCTGCTCGCTTGCGCTCAACTGCGTAACGAATAGAACGTTCAAGCATGGGAGCTGTCAACTGACTTTTTTCTAAATAATCTGCAGCACCTGCTCTCATCGCTTCAATGTCTATTTGCCTATCTCCTTTTCCTGTAAGTAAAATGATTGGGGAAGAGCAGCCTTGATCAATTGCTTCACGCAACAAATCTAGTCCGTTACTGGCACCCAAACGATAATCTACAAGACAGACATCGTATTGATTCTTAACAATTGCATCTATTGCTGCTTGATAATTATTTTTCCATTCCAATTCCCCACAAGCGACTTGGAATTCACCGAACCAATCACGAGTTAAAACGTAGTCATCTTCGTCATCATCAACAAGAAGAACTTTGAATTGACTTTCTTTCATTTCTGCCTCCCTTTGCTTATAGTGGCAGTTCCACGATGTTAAACCAGTACTTTCCTAGTGTTTTCATAACTTCCACCAAAGACGCGAAGGTGACAGGTTTGATGATAAATGAGTTGGCACCCAAATCGTAACTACTATAAACATCTTCTTCTGCCTTGGAGGTCGTCAGAATAACAACGGGAATTTGCCTTAAATGTGGATCAGCTTTAATCTCTTTAAGCGCCTCACGACCATCTTTTTTGGGCATATTTAAATCTAACAAAATTATATGTGGTCGCGGTGCAGTGCTTTTGTGGGTATACATACCACGATGATAAAGATAATCCATTAATTGTTCACCATCGTTAACGATGTGTAACTCGTTTGCTAATCGACTTTCTGCCAACGCCTCGCGAGCTAACATACAATCATCCTCATCATCATCAGCCATCAAAATTGTGACGGTTATTTGCCGACCCTTCACTCTGCATTTTCTCCTTTGCGTTGGTTTTAGGATTAATTGATTATTAAATTGCAACAAATGAATGAAGATTGGTTGCCAAATCCTCGACAACCTCTGGGCGTATCATAAACTCTTTTAAGCAAGAGCATATTATGCCGGAGGATGCATTGGCAGTAGAATCAAAAATTTTGATCCTTGCCCAGGTGTACTTTGTGCCGAGATGCTCCCGTTGTGACGTTCAACAATTTTCCGGCAGATAGCCAAACCTATACCAGTCCCTTCATATTCGCTGCGACCATGCAGGCGTTGAAAAACGTTGAAGATGCGGTCAAGATACTTTTCATCAAAACCAATGCCATGATCTTCTACAATAATCTGACACACTTGGACAACATCTTGTTGGTTTAATATCTGGTTGTAAATCTTAACAATAGGTGGTTCTTCTTTACAGCAAAATTTCAGAGCATTGCCGATGAGGTTTTGTAGTAGTTGACGCATCTGTAGCGGATCGGCGTGAATGATAGGTAACTCGCCTACCTCCACATACGCCTGGGTTTGTTGGATACGCACTTCCAAATCAGACAAAACTTCTTTTGTAATTTGTGTCAAATTCACTGGGACAAAAGGCTGTCCTCTGGTAGTCACTCGCGAAAGTGTTAACAAATCTTCAATCAAAGCCTGCATTCTACGGGTTGCATTTTGCATCCGTTCTAGGTAATCTAGTCCTTGTTCTGTTAAAGCATGACCACAAGTCGCTTTTAAGCGATCGCCAAATGTTTTGATTTTACGCAATGGCTCTTGCAAATCGTGAGAGGCGACAAAGGCAAATTGTTGCAGCTCGTCATTAGAACGGATGAGTTCTTGCGAGTGGCGAGTTTCTTGTTCTAGAAGTTGAGCTTGCGCAAGAGCAATGCCCATTTGATCAGCCAGATGTCGCAAAAGCTCAGTTTCCCAGTTCGTCCATTGACGAGGACAAATACACTGATGGGCAATGAGCAGCCCCCAAAGTTGATTTTTTAGAAGAATAGGGACAATAAGGTTAGATCTAACATTAAGTTTTTTCAGAAATTCTATATAGCAAGGCTCGATACCACCTTGCTCAATATCGGTAACAGCACTAATCCGTCCATTACGGTATTTCTGGACATAATCTTCGACAAAGCAGGGATCATGAATGTTTTGTCCGACAACAGCAGGCACACCAGGAACCACAGCTTCTTGCATCACCACTCCAGAACCATGTGGAAGCAGCCGAAAAATAAGGACACGGTCAGATTGCAGTAGCTTTTGTACCTCTGTGACGCTGGTTTGGAGAATTTCATTGATTTGTAAGGACTGACGAATTTTTAAACTAATATTGGCAAACAATTGCGATCGCAAGTTCTGGCGCTGTAGCTCTTGTTGAACCCGCTTGCGCTCAGAAAAGTCTATCATTGCCGCAATCATTCGCACTGACTTGCCTGTGTTGTCATGAACAACATAACCGCGCTCAAAAATGTAGGCATAAGAATTGTCTACACGGCGAAAGCGATATTCATTTGACCAGAAATGTTGATTGCTGTTGATCACAGCATCAATGTCAGAAATAATTCTGTTTCTATCATCTGGGTGTATATGCTCATGCCACCAACTTACTTCACTTTTGACTTGCTGTGTTGAATAACCAAACAGAGTTTGTACGTTGTCATTCCACCACAGTTTATTTGTCAGTAAATCCCAATCCCAGACAGCATCATTCGTAGCACGAGCAAGTATTTGAAAACGGTTTTCGCTTTCTTGTAGTTTTTCGTCTGCCAGCTTACGTTCAGTAATATCTGTATGGGAGCCAGCCATCCGCACAACTGTACCTTGATCATCCCAGAGTGCTTGACCTCGATCCAAAATCCATTTGTAGCTACCGTTTTTACACCGAATTCGATACTCACTAATGTAAAAAGGGGTTTTTTTGGTAAAGTGGTCTTGAATGACTCGTGTTACCGAAATCATATCATCTGGATGCACGCGGTTCATCCATTCATCAAAATGATTGGGAATCTCATGCTCAGAGTAACCGAGCATTTGCTTCCAGCGAGTCGAGAAGAAGACTTGATTCGTTTTAACATTCCAGTCCCAAATACCATCATTATTGCCCCGCAAAGCTAACTGCCAGCGTTGCTCACTTTCTCTAAGAGCATCTTCGACTTTTTGACGCTCAATGGCTGTAGCCAACATATTGGCTATAGCTTGCAAAAAGTAAATGTCATCTTTACTAAAAGTACGTTGTGTGGTACTATGTGCCCCTAAAACGCCAAAAGGACGCTCTTTGCCATGAATGATGACTGACAAACCGCTGACGACTTGATGCTTATGCAGCAGGGGAGGTCCGTTGAATCTCTCTTCTGTGCCCAGATCATCAACAATGACTGGCTCTTGGGAAGACAGGGTATAACCAGCTTGAGAGTCCATTCCAGCACTAACAGTTGCGTATCCTACAAGCCCTGGCTCCCAACCCACTCCCGCCCGTAGCAGTAAGGTGTTATTATCGCTACAGAGTTCCAAAACTTTGCAATACTCAACTTTCAGACTTTGAGCAACCAGGGCAACAGTTTCGTCCATCAGCGTGGTTAAGTCTACACCACCGAGTGCTACTTGACTGAGTTCTGCTACAAGTGCTTGTCGTTTGGCATAAACTTCTAACGCCTCCTCCGATTGCTTGCGTTTAGTGATGTCCATCCCTATTCCAGTCATCCGCACTGCGACTCCAGAAGAATCACGAAAAACGACACCTTTGCTTGCTATCCAACAAACCATACCGTTGTGCCAAACAACACGAAATTCGATATCGTATTCTGTGCCTTCTTGGAGAGTTTGCATCACTGAACGGTTGACAAAATCTCGGTCTTGGGGATGAACGCGTTCAACAAAAGCATCATACGTAGCACTTTCTAAGCCAAAGAGTGGTTTGAGGTTATCCGGCCAAGTTAATTTGTTATTGAGAATGTCCCAGTCCCAAGTAATCATGCTGGCTGCTTCTAATGCCATCACCAGTTGCGCCTCTCGACTCTGCGCCTGTTCGGTTTGCTGTTGCAATTTCTGTATAGCGTGATGAGCTTCCAAAAGACGACGCACTCTTTGACGCAAGACTTGCCACTTAATTGGCTTGGTAATATAATCAATAGCACCAGCACCCCCATCGGTTTCCATTGATGCTGACTCGTTGGGATCACTCATGATTAAAATAGGTATTTCCGTAGCACCAGCAAGTGTTTGCAATTGATCACAGCAGCTAATGCCATTCATCATCGGCATCAGGGCATCCAGCAACACTATATTTGGCTGTAATTTTATATACAAATATAAAGCTTGCTCAGTATTGATTGCCTCTGCTACTTGATACCCTTCTTGTTGTAGCAAAGTTCGTAGTTGTAACCGCGTCAAAGCGTCGTCGTCTACAACCAGAATCAAATTAGTCATTAGATATTTATTATCAGTTATTTGTTATCAGCTATTTGTTATTCTCCCTCATCTTTTCCGACTTCAACAAAAAACGGCTGGAGTCAGCTATCCGTGAGAGTGGACAAGGTAAACGCCAGCCGTTTTAGTCATTAGTTATTAGTTTCGTGATAGATCACAGTCATGAAACAATCAAAAATCTCAACTATTTAACAAGGATATTTTCCTGTTTACTAAGGAGACTTGGAGTCATGATTAATGACTCGAAATCTCTGAGCTTTTATGACTAGTACCGCAATTGTGGGATGAGTTAATTCTTAACTTTATCTAATGATGAGAAATAACCGAATGCAAAGTGTTTAGTAACTCCTGTGCTGTATGGGGCTTGGGTAAAAATGCTATTAACTCAGAGGCTTTATCTAATAGCATCTGTTCGCTTGTTGCTAGTCCACTAACAGCAATTATATGCAGCAGTGGATTCATTTTGTGCAAGGTATTGATAGTCGTGATTCCATCCATATCTGGCATGATCATATCGACAATTGCCGCACTAATTTTATCTTTATGCTGAGCATAGAGTGCCACTGCCTCTATACCATCACTGGCAGTCATTGCTTTGTAATTATTCTTTTCTAAAGAAACTTTTGTAATTTCTCTGATCGCAGGTTCGTCATCTACAACCAAAATCCATTCTCCGTGTCCGGTTGGTGTATTTTTTCGGTCTACCGTTAACTGCGTCGCAGCTGTCTTGATTGCTGGCAGGTAAACTTGAAATTTTGTGCCCTTGCCAACGCTACTAGATACAGTCATGAACCCAGCATGACCTTTAATAATGCCCATGACAGTTGACAATCCAAGTCCGGTTCCCTTACCAAACTCTTTTGTTGTAAAAAATGGTTCAAAAATTCTATCTAAGAGTTCATTAGGGATACCAATTCCTGTGTCATAAACTGTGAGGACAATGTAAGAACCGACTTGAGCATCAAGATGCATTTTGGCAAAGTTTTGATCAATGAAAATATTTTTAGCAGAAATTTGCAAAGTTCCGCCATTGATCATCGCATCACGAGCATTGAGACACAAATTCATTAACACTTGATGAATTTGTGTGCTATCACCACAGAAAGGTAATAAACTTGGCTGAATTTCAGTTTTGACGACTATTGATTTGGGAAAAGTTTGTTCGATAATTTGCGTCATTTCTGAGATCAATTCGTTTAATTGAAGTACAGTGCGATTGCCGAAGGCGGCTCCCTTATGTGCATCGCTCGTATACGCCCAGCCAACCGAAGATTGGCTCCCGCAAGGAAGTTCAGCGCAAGCATTTCCTGCTTCGCCGCCCCTATGGGAGGAAGGCTTTGGATAATCACAACCGACGCGATCGCCGAAGGCGGCTCCCTTATGTGCATCGCCCGTAGAGGAGCTGGAGTTTTCCCAATCGCCTTCAGTTCCCCTTGCAAATGACAGCACCTGTTTGACTAAATTTGCGCCGCGTTTGGCATTATTTTCTACAATGGTTAGCACTTGCCTACTACGCTCATCATCGCAACTTGCTTTGAGCATTGGTACTGACATCAAAATTGGGGACAGCACATTATTTAAATCGTGAGCAATACCACTTGCGAGAGTACCTATACTCTCCAGGCGCTGATGGCGTAAAAATTGCTTTTCTAATTGTTTTTTCTCTGTGATATCAGTATCAACTACAACGATTGATTTGGGTTGAAAATGCTCATCGCGTACTAGTGTCCAACGACTTTCAACAATAATTTTTTTGCCAGATTTCGTGATTGTTTGCAACTCACCTTGCCATGAGCCAGATTTCAAGACATTTTTATAAATTTCCCAGTATTGCGGCAAGGGTTCGTTAGAGAAAATTTCGTCTGTTTTTTTACCAAGAGTTTCTTCTGCTTTCCAACCGTAGAGGTTCTCGGCACTTTTATTCCACAGTAAAATTCTACTGCTACTTAAATCACGTACAATAATTGCGTCTGTAACAATATCGACTAATACTGCTTGTTCACGAACTTGCTGTTCTGCTAGTGGAGAAACGCCAGTCATTGAGCGCAAAAGTTCTTCTTTCCAAGGCAATTTCTGTTTGGCTTGCTGATATTCTGCTTTTATGCTAGCTAGCTGAGTTAAATTTCGGCGTAACTCTAGTTGTCTGATCACTAAACGGCTAATTGCTTTTAGCGACTCCACTTGTTCATGGCTGATTTTCCTGGGTACGCGATCAACAACACATACAACCCCGATCACATGTCCTTCTGGTGTTACTAAAGGAACTCCAGCATAAAATCTCACATAAGGGGCAGACGTTACTACGGGATTAGTGGCAAACCGTTCATCACTCAAAGTGTCAGGAATGATTAAAATATCACGTTGTTGGATACAAAAGGGACAAAACCCAATATCCACAGGCATTTCTTCTACATCCAACCCGACTTTAGCTTTGAACCACTGACGGTTAGTATCTATCAAAGTTATTACTGCAATCGGTGTTGCGCAAGTCTGGGCGGCTAAGAATGCCAAATCGTCAAATGCTTGTTCTGGTGCTGTGTCGAGAATGTCATACTGATGGAGAGCCACAAGCCTTGCTGCTTCATTGTTAGACAATAAAAGATTCATTATATCTTTTCCTATAATATTGAATGATCGCTTGTCTTGATGTGATATAGGGTTCTCCAGATTTTTCAACAAGTGAAGTTTTAAGGTGACGGCATGAGTTGAATGTTTACTGTAAGTCGGTTTGAAACTGCCATGTACATTTGCTTTTTTATTTCCAAAAACTAAACATACCTGACTTGAAAGTAACGAGGCAGGGAGTGAGTGAGTGAGTGAAGGAGAAATATTTTCATCTGTTTTGGTGAGGCTTTGCTTGGCTCGAGTTTCCCGATAGTCGCGCAACTGACGATCTATGGCGTCAGCCATAGGCTGTACAAAGTTCATGACGGCTACTTATACTACTTGCAACTGGTAGCTTGAACTAGGAACTTACCTTTAGGTAAAATCGGTACTTGCTGCACTTGATTGTTCGACGAAGTTACTATCGAATTCTCCATTTGAATCACTTCATTATAGTAATATGCCTAAAGGAGGATGACAAACTTTTTTATTTTCAGTGAGATTACGTAAAGTCAAGCAAATTTACATGAGTGTTGGTATTTTTTATTTAGAATTAAACTTAGAATAATAAATTCCCCATACATATAGAAATTATTCAAATGAACTTGGGTCTTGTAGCTTCTGTTACCTCTGCCACTCAGCCGAAAGCTGAAGATAGCTTTGCCATTAGCTTTGCGCCATTGTCTATTGAAGAGGTTTATAGCAAAGCGGAAACTAGCGCAAATGGCGCTATTGTCGTGATGAGTGGCATGGTTCGTAATCAAACAGATGGTAAAGCTGTGATTGCTCTAGAATATCAAGCTTATGAACCGATGGCAATGCGGGTGTTTTATCAAATTGCTGCTGATATTCGTCAAAAATGGTCTATTGTGAACCGTGTCGTCATTTATCATCGTGTTGGGCGGTTGCGAGTTGGTGAAATCAGCGTTTTAGTTGCTGTGGGTTGTCCTCATCGTTCCGAAGCATTTGAAGCCTGTCGCTATGCGATAGATACTCTCAAACACAACGCCCCGATTTGGAAAAAAGAACATTGGGCAGATGGTTCAAGTAGCTGGGTGAGTATTGGCGCTTGTGAAGTTCAAGGTTGTTAATCAATAACAATTAACAACAAACGACTAACAACAAACTTAGAAATTATTTGCACTTATTTACAAATTTGGGAGTTATCTATTTCAGTTTGTAACTATCTGTTTATTCCAAAAGATTATTCCTTTAGACTGATCTCCTATAGAAATAAAAATTTTTTGGGGATAGAAACGCATGCATTCAATAAATTTAGTTTCTCATGATTCCTTTGTGCTTCTGTCTTTCGTAGCTTGTATTACTGGTCTATTGTTACTATGGGAGGGCAAGCCAGAAAATGATGAAGTGGAAGAAACAGAGAAGATTCTGTTTAGGATGAGCTTTTCCTATTGGCTAGTTTACTGTGTTGCTTTCGCTATCCAAAAAATAGTTTTACCTGACTGGGAAACTGTAGTCATGAGTTTAAGGATAACGACTGCACTGTCATATTTTTTAACATTTTCTTGCATCGTCAGTCTACCACTACATAAATTTGCAATGCGTCGTATTGAGGAATAGTCATTAGTAGAACTAACCATTGGACTTTGGACAAAAGGCTAGAAATTACTTTTTCATCGCAAAGGCGATCGCCTCCTCAAGTTGATTTTGATCCAAAGTCGTCACAATAAACACCTCTTGCACTGTTTTGCCGTGGCGTGCGATCGCCTTAAACCCACCGCGAATTGGTACAGAAACTCGCAATTGTAAATGAGGGCTATGACCTTTGACTCGCCCAATTTGTCCCGGTGTCACGGTTTGAATTCCATCTTGACGTATGAGACGTTCTAGGATTGGGATAAGACCACTAATGTGGGTTGAGTGATTCCAAACAAGTCTGCCCTCAGTGGGTTTTGCCATTTTCTTACAGTATTATGCGGCTTCAAGGGGAGCCATCGTCAAACCAGATCGAGAAAGCTGCTGGTGATAAAATTCAGCAGGTTCTTGGGGACCTGTCCAGACAATAGCTTGACCTTCGTTATGCACTTGGTTTGTCAGTTTCCAAGCGCGATCGCTAGTCATACCCGGAATATACTTTACCAAACAATCGTGAACGTGTTGGAAAGTATTAAAATCATCATCCAATACAATCACTTTATAATTCGGATATGGCTTACGGGTCACTTGACTAGACCGTTCAGGAGCTTTAGTTGGTGCTGTTGCCATCCCGTAAACAGCGGCTGTTAGTCTTGTAACCATAGTACACCTAGCCAAGAAGCTTAACAAAACTAAACTACAATTAACTAGTGTAGTCCATAGTCAATAGTCTAATAACCGAAGAAAGAACTCAGAACGGGCTAGCCCCTAAGAGGGGCGCTACGCAAACGCCCCGCTACGCTAACAGAACTCAGTAGTCAGAATAGGAATAAGGAAAGGGATACTAGCACCATTATTCATTTATGGAAAGAAGAAAAAGAGTTGTGACTCTATGGCTGACGCCACGCCTTACAGGATGTTTTCTGAGTTCTGCGTTCTGACAACTGAGTTCTTTTCAAAAATGACTAATTACTTCCAATCATCCCAATTTTGGTTAAAAATCGAGGTATCCGGGAAGGCAGTGGGGTTACCATTTTTCTCCAACAGCTGTTTGAGGAGTTGTAATCGCGGTTCTGGTAAGGGCAATTTTTCCACGAGTTGGTAAGGTGCGATGCCATTTTTCAGAGCAAAAGCTGCTGTTGTTCCGGCTGCTGCACCTGCAGACCATTCAAAGGAGTGTACCCTGTATGCTGCTGCTGCGATGTGACTAGTTCCGATGCTTTTACCACCTACGAGTAAATTGTCGATTTTTTGAGGAATCATCGCCCTGAGTGCAATTTGGAAAGGATAAGCTTGCCCAGCACCACGTCTTTCACCGGCACGATCTGTATTTCCGGGCGTTTCTGGAGGGCTTTTGGTCATGCAAGGATGAAAGTCTATGGCGTAGTGACCGATACCCACAGCATCAGGGAAAATAGTGGAACGAGTACGCCGCGCTACCTTATCGGGACTGATTTGCCCTGAAAGAACGGACGCTGCTTCTAAACCTCCTAATGCGGCTTTCAGACGGCGATACATCTCTGGTGGTAGTGTTTTGCGGTAGTACTCGTCATTGTAGTTGCGACGAGAAATATCAATTTCCCAAATAGAAAAGCCTTCGGGTTGTCCCCAGCTAGGGCGTCCAATAATACGTCGTCCTTCTCGCATATATGGATGTTTTGACAAGCCATGCGCTGTCCCCATTGGGGAATCTAACCCCGATAAAAAGCGGTTATTTGGTTGTGGCTGCTTGACACCATTGCCCAATTGAGAATCTGTATCCCCGGCGGTCAACCAGTAATAGTATCCCAGAGAGATTTCCTCAGCTTTGCGTAAAGATTCTGTTCGCAGTCCACCCATCCAACCTCCTGGCTTCAGTTGCCCACTCGCTTGTAACTGTTGACGAGTGTAAATGAGGTTATCAGCAGAGGTTCCGGGACGGTAATCATTGCCCCAAGTCCAGTTTTGCATTGAGATGTCCCCTGGGGCGGGAGCGTTAAACTTGACACCACCAAATTCCATTGGTTGTCCTTTCGTGGGACTCCAAATGCGACGGTAGGTGAAAACCAAGGGAAAACTTGCTAAGCGCTTCAATTCATAACTATAATATGGAGAGTATTCTGGATAAAATGCGGGCATTGTTTGCGGTTGGGGATCTTTGGTAGCCTCCATTGCGAAAGTGTAGGTAAACCCCTGAGTACAATAAGGATCGTTTTGAGGACTGGAAGAAGAAGGTTCCAAGTAAGAACGGGCATCAATTCCCAGTCTGTAAGGAACATCTGCGAGGCCGATAATTTCGCCAGTTTCGGAAGTGTCTACAACATACCAGTTAGGGGCGTTACTTCCAGCTTTACTTTTGGTTTGCTTGGGGGCGAGGCGAACAATAGTTTTGCTAAAGCGGGATGAGTTTTGGTAGGTATAAGTGTCTTCGATGGTTTGAGATAATGGAGTTGTGTTTAGGGGTGGTGCACCTTGAACTGGTTGATGTTGGATGGCGATCGCACTACTAATGAGCTTCCCGTCGCTACTATATTCCAATTCCTTAATCACCGTGTTCGGGAACCATTGCAACTTTCCCTTGCCTTTTTTTTCAGCATCTTTGAGCATCGAAGTCAAAATTTCATGACCATCGCGCGGCAGAAAACACGAGTCGCTTACCCAACAGTCACCAGGGTTAATATTACCACGGTATTTGCTCTCAATACGCTTTCGCAGTTCTAAGTAACCACGAGAGTAGAAGAGTTTGCGACGCTGAGTTGGTCGTTCATCAAGTGCAGCAGTTCCTTGCGAGGAGATTTGTCCTCCCAACCAATCAGTAATTTCGGTCAGGCATACCGTTTGCCCTGCCAGTATTGCCTCATAAGCTGTAGCGACACCAGACAGTCCTCCACCTACAACAAGAATGTCACAGTTGACTGTTTTGTCTGGTGTTTTGGGTGGTGCAGCAACGACAGCGTATGGTGCGAGAAAAGAGAAAAAAGTCAGTATAGATAGCAATCGCTTGATTCTTAACAAGATCCGTTCAACTCCTAAATCACCTTTGACAGCATTTTTCCCAAATTTCCTGGCGACTTTTTTTCTGCGACCAGACAAATTAAACAAATGCATTTGCCTTAAGTGCATAAAAATCAAAAGTCACCCATATGAAATATCAGAAGCGGTTTCAATCACTTCCGCTACACAAATAAAAAAGGGAAACTGAAACAATGAACATCAAGATTTTACTTGAACAATGTAAAACAACAAATTTATCACAGAGTAAGCGCTTCACTACCCTCTGAGCTAGACCATTTGTGTTGTGTTGTTGTGCCCGCTTTTAGCGGGCTTTTTTTTATAAAGGGAACGCTTAACAGTGGTAACTGGTAACTGATCAGATAATCATCAGCAAGCAAATAAACTCACGCTGATTACTCATACCAATTCTGGAGTAAACTTGCACTAAATACTTACCTCTTCCACCCTTGGCGTTCTTGGCGACGCCAGTCGCCTAGGTCGGGAAACCCTCACAACGACCACGCTCAGTGCACAGCCTGCAGCGCTGGCTCGTCTTCGCGGTTCGTTTCATAAATATTAAGTGCATCTATGGCTACGCCACGCAAGCTATCATCGAGAATTAGTATCATATATCACGTATTGGAAAAACGCGGTAGATGACAACTACTGAATTTCTCTAAAGGATACGCGGGCTGTTGGTGCTTTAGGATCTTTACTTGCGAAAGCGCAGTATGCGCTTGGATTCGCTTTTCCATAATCCCTGAGGAAGCTTAAACAACTAGAGCGATCGCTAAAAGTCGTTACATACACAACAAATAAATGCCTGTCAACCAGATTTGGATAATCTGGTATCCAAAACACATCTGTTTGAGAATAACCTGCTCCCTGCAAAGTTTTCGTTTGCTTAACAGCACTTTGTAAATTTGGGAAGGTAGAGTCTGCTATAAAATGAAATGAACTAGGCAAAGCACCAGTCATTAGTTGTTTATGCACCATTTGAGAACTGGGGTTTCCAGAAGGAGATAACCTAAAAGAGGCATCTGGTCTTTGTGGTTTTGTGATTAACCCAGAGGATGTTTCTTTCTTATACGCTGTTGGTTGGCGAAAGTTTGTTAACAAAAGACCAATAATTATGGATGTACCGAATAATGCACCTATCATAAAAACGCTGCCAATAAATATGCTGTTCTGTCTTTTGTTTTCAGCGGCAGGCCTTAGAGTTGTAGGAAGAGTCTGGGCTGGTGGTTGAGTACGTTTAGCTACCTGCCCAAATGCCAGAGAACTTGCTATACTCTGTAGAGCATATATCATTGCTCTAGCGCTGGGATAGCGTTCTTTAATATTGTTCCGAATTGCTTTATCTAGGACTGCTGCTAAACTTGCACTGACTCCATCGCGCTGCCAGATACTCTCCCCAGTGTATAAGTCTGTTGTCATTTGTTGCGGCAATTGTCCTGTGAGCAAATAAATAGCTGTTAATCCTAAACTATATAGATCACTAGCAAAAACTGGACGCCCTGCTGCTTGTTCATTAGGCATGAACCCCGCTGTACCAACAATAATTGAACTGCTGATAGATCCTTGAGAATTCACCACTGTTCCCATCGTTTCTCGCACTGCACCAAAATCAATTAATACTGGTTTGTGATCTGATGAGCGCAAAATAATGTTATCTGGTTTAATATCGCGATGAATCAGACCTTTGTCATGCACATATTCCAGCACATCTAACAAACTGATCAAAATCGAGACAACCTCAGTTTCGCTTAAACATCCACTTTGTTGGACTTTCTCAAAGAGGGTTTGTCCGTCGATCCATTCTTGTACTAAATAGAATTGTCCAAACTTTTGAAAGTAAGCGTACAGACTGGGAATTTGATGACTAGTTGCTCCGAGATCCTCTAAAGTGATAGCTTCCCGTCGAAATCGCTTTTGTATCTGTTCTTGAATCAGAGAACTCTCGTTCACTGGTTTGAGTTGTTTAATTACACAACGGCGTGCCGAGGGCATTTGGGTGTCTTCTGCTAAGAACGTGTCGCAAAACCCACCAGATCCAAGTACACTGATGATGTGATAACGCTCACTCAGTAATGCTGGTATCGTTCTTTTTTCTTGATTCATATTAATTTTTGTGTTTTCTAAATAATTGACAAGATAAAATCATAATTTTTACAAATCCAGTGTACCTTTTCGGATTTTTGTCAATGATGTTAATAGAATTTTCATAGAAAGTTGTCAATAGCAGAATATTACAGTAATTCCTACTTTGAGAAACAATTAAATTTTATATCAACTCAAGATTTTAAATTCAAAATAAGTTCTTTTAAATACTCTCTACAGAGAATATTTGGATAAGAAAATTATGAAAAAAGCGAAACTCAGAAAAATTTATATATATCGAGCCAAATTAGTTTATTTTCAAGTAATTTAAGTCAATTATAACGCTTCTTTATGAGTCAGCAAACATTATCTAAAAAAAGTGCCAAAATAGTGATGCTTTTAGTGGTATTGAACGCCTAATCAATATGCATCAAACCACGAAGAAATCAAATTTCATCGATCATATAGCTTGAGGTTAAGCTGATGCTTCAGCAAGATTTAGTTATCAGTAGTAGCCATGACTTACGGCTTGTAGGGCTTTCAATTATCATTGCAGTTCTTGCATCATACACTGCTCTTGATTTAGCTGGGCGGGTCACGGCAGCCAGAGCGTCAGCTAGAATAGCTTGGCTCATTGGTGGCGGGATTGTGATGGGAATCGGTATCTGGTCGATGCATTTTGTCGCGATGCTTGCCTTCAGTTTGCCGATACCGATGTTCTACGACATGTGGACTGTGGTGGTGTCAATACTGCCTGCGATCATCGCTTCGCTTGGCGCACTTTTTCTTGCCAGTCGCCGAGTGTTGAATCTCTGGCAATTGCTGATTGGCGGTACGCTCATGGGTATTGGTATTGCGTCGATGCACTACATTGGAATGTACGCGATGCGAATGGAAGCAACCACTGAGTATAACCCACCGCTGTTTATGCTTTCTGTGGCGATCGCCATTGGTGCGTCGATCATCGCACTATGGATTGCGTTTCAATTACGCATGCAGACGAGTACCGTAGGGTGGACAAAGCTTGGCAGTGCAGTCGTCATGGGAGTAGCAATTGCTGGGATGCACTACACAGGAATGGCAGCAGCTCATTTTAAAGCTAGCAATTTACAAGTATTTACGAGTTCCCAAGCAATAACTAACTCCCTAAGTTGGCTGGCTATTGGGATTGGTGTCGCCACTGTTGTTATCTTGGGTTTTGCATTGCTAACTTCGTTTGTCGATCAGCGTTTAGCAGCCTCAGGGAAGCTTTTGGAACAACAAGAAGTCGAAACGATACGTTCCCAGCAATTTATAGAAATTACTTTAGGCATTCGGCGATCGCTCAATTTAGATGATGTTTTCAATACAACAGTTAATGAAATTCGTCAAGCATTAACTACAGATCGTGTTATTATTTATCGCTTCAATTCAGACTGGAGTGCTACTATCATCGCCGAGTAAGTCGCAGAGGGTTTTGTAAAAACTTTAGGACAAAAAATCAATGATGCTTTTCAAGAAGATGAAATTGAAGTGTACAAAAATGGTAGAGTTCGAGCCACTAGCAAAATTTCTCAAGCGGATTTGACAGATTACCAGAAAAATCTTTTAGAAAGTTTTCAAATCAAGGCAAATTTAGTTGCACCGATTTTAAAAAATTATCAGCTTACAGGTTTATTATGTGCCCATGAATGCTTGAAACCTCGAAAATGGCAAAAATCTGAAATTGATTTATTTGGACAACTGGCAATTCAAGTCGGAATTGCCTTAGAACAAGCAAGTCTTTTTGATGAACTTCAACAAGCGCAAAAAGTCTTACGGCTTCGCGATCGAGCAATTGCAGCTGCTAGTAACGCCATCTTTATTACCGACTCGCACCAAAGCGACAATCCGATCATTTTTTGCAATCCTGCTTTTGAAACAATCACAGGCTATTCACAAGAAGAAGTGCTTGGATGCAACTACCGCTTTTTACTGGGAACCGACACAAATCAAACGACTGTTGAACAAATACGCGACGCTATGCGTGATTCAAGTGAATACCAGATTACTGTCAGAAGTTACCGCAAAGATAATACTCCATTTTGGTATGAATTAACAGTTTCTCCAGTACGAGACGCATTTGGACGAGTCACAAATTTTATTGGGGTGCTATCTGACATTACTTTACGCAAGCAGGCGGAAGAAGGATTTCGCCAAACTAAAGAAGTTCTCCAAAGGCAGCTTTTAGAACTTATTACTGACGTTAAAGAAGCAACTCATGGTGATTTAACGGTTCGAGCTAAAATTTCATCTGGTGAAATTGGTGTAGTAGCAGATTTTTTAAATACAATTATTGACAGTTTCCAGCGGATTGTAACTCAAGTAAAAACAGCTGCTGACAGCGTGAATGTTGCTATCGGCTCAAACTCTAGTGCGCTCCAACACTTAGCAGATGAAGCAATCACACAGGTTAACGAAATTAACCACACTCTTGAAGAAATGGATAACATGAGCGTGTCAATCCAAACAGTTGCACAGGGTGCAAGACTTGCGACACAAATGATTGAAACGACTTCTGATAAAGCAGAGGCGACTGCTAAAGCAATGGATTTTACACTCGACACTATTTGGAATTTACAACAAATTATTGTGGAAACAGCCAACAGAGTCAAGTGTGTGGGCGAAACTTCTCAAAACATTTCCTCCCTTGTATCCTTAATGAACCAGATTGATATACAAGTCAACTTGTTAGCTGTCAATACTGGTGTTGAGGCTGCGTGGATGGGTGGAAATCCAATCTTTATCAAATTAGCAGAAGAAATTTCTCAATTGGTTACCAAGTCTGCTGAAGTTACCAAGGAAATTTCACAAATTTTCGACAACATTCAATCGCAAACCAAGGAAGTTGTCAAAGCCATAGAACAAGGAACAACTCAGATGGTGGGTGGAGTAAAAGTTGTTGAAAATGCCAAGCTTAACCTCAATCAGATTATAGATGTGTCCCGCGAAATGAATTCTCGCTTAGAGTTAATTCTTACAGAAACAGTTTCTCAGACAAAAACATCTCAAACAGTTGTGTCATCCATAAAAGAGGTAGCGATCGCTTGTGAACGTACTGCCGAGTCGTCTAGCATAGTGTCTAGTTCTCTACAGCAAACACAACAAGTAGCGCTAGAATTACAAGACTCAGTCGGTACCTTTAAAACAGGGGAAGGGGAACTCCTAAACAAAGCCGGACAAGCTTGATCATACCGCCCCACCAGCTAATACCGTTTCACTTTAAAGTTAGAACAAACGCGGGTAAGTGGGGGGAGTCAGGGGAGTCGGGGGAGTTGGGGGAGTCAAATGTATCAGGATTTTTGTCAAAGGGTATAACTCGTTTTTATCCAAAATTGTCCAGGTTGAGGCGGTATAGCCGCCTCAAAGAACAGCCAAGACCAAACGAGCTGGATAAAGCTTGTCCGGCACTTTGTCTGGGAAATATATATCCCAGATGTTAACGTCAGACAAAAGTAGATCAAAGTGGCAAAAATTTTAACTTCTTAAAAAGAACTTTACATCAACATTGGGGAAAGATGCAATACATATAATATTTTTATAGGATTCCTCCACAGATTTTTGTTCAGCTAGGTAAAGTTTATTTATGTTCTCAGTTAAGCGTTAAGCGTTAAGTGCGATGCACTGAGCGTGGTCGTTGTGTTCCCACTGCTCACGAGTTCGTATGGCTTTGCCACGCAAGCTAACATAAACCAAACCGGATTCTTATAGTACTGCTCGCTTATGCTGGTCAGTACATCACCACAAAAGGAGATATTTTAATGAATTTAAAGGCAGTTGTAGAACTGTTCCAAGAGACATTCCAAG
Source organism: Brasilonema octagenarum UFV-OR1 (assembly GCF_963888615.1). Classification (NCBI taxonomy): domain Bacteria; kingdom Bacillati; phylum Cyanobacteriota; class Cyanophyceae; order Nostocales; family Scytonemataceae; genus Brasilonema; species Brasilonema octagenarum. The sequence goes on from NZ_CAWPKW010000322.1 coordinate 31,090, forward strand.
AATGGAGTAAGGATAAAGCGTCGCGTTTAGCCGCAGCATTATCTTATTACACTATTTTTTCTATTGCCCCATTACTGATTATTGTAATTGCGATCGTCGGTGCGGTATTTGGAGAAGCAGCAGCACAGGACGCAATTAGACAGCAACTTGAGGGTTTGGTCGGTCGTGATGGTGCAGGCGTTATCCAAGAAGCTATCAAAAATGCCAACCAGCCAAGAGCAGGAATTATCGCCTCTATTATTAGTGTTATAGTCTTGCTATTTGGTGCAACTGGTTTATTTACTGAGTTGCAAGATGCACTGAATACGATTTGGGAAGTGCAGCCAAAACCCGGACGGGTTATGAAAAACATAGTTCGCCAACGTGTGACATCGTTTGCGATGGTATTAGTTATTGGTTTTTTATTACTTGTGTCACTTGTGATTAGTGGAGTGTTAGTGGGGTTGGTTGGTTACTTTAGAAATGTGCTCCCTGGTGTCGATTTTATTTGGCAGTTTGTGAATTTTCTTCTTGGTTTTGTCATCACCACATTGCTATTCGGACTTATTTTCAAAGTCTTACCTGATGTCAAAATTACTTGGAATGATGTTTTGATTGGCGCTGCTCTAACTTCATTTCTGTTTTCTATTGGGAGATATGTTTTAGGACAGTATCTGGGTAACGGCAGTTTTGGATCAGCCTACGGTGCTGCTGGTTCTGTAGTCGTTATCCTCGCTTGGGTGAATTATGCTGCCCAGATTCTCTTTTTTGGTGCTGAATTTACCCAGGTTTATGCGAGAAAGTATGGTTCTCGTATTGTTCCTGATAAACATGCCGTTCCTCTGACTGAAGATGCTCGTCTTAATCAAGGGATGAAACCAAACAATAGGAATGAACGAACACAAAAGAGAAAACGCTTTGGTGATGACTCTAACTAATAGTAATTCCAAAAATGTTTTTGGCAGATAGTACATTTTACTTGCAACTCGTAGTCCGTCAACAAAGCAAGAATTTATGGGGTAAGTTGAGCCAAGATTTTAATCATCTTGGTTCACAAAATATCAGACTTAAGTAGACCAACAAAATGAAAGATAGGATTTCTATTTGATGTTTTAACGGAATTCAGTACAGTTTATGTTCAGTATTAAGAGTTTCCTGTTAAACGTTAACCGTTCCCTACCTCTACGAGTAATATGTACACAACGACTAAAACTTACTGGAAGTAAGCAAGATTATCAAATTATATTTGATTTTTTTAGGTGAAATTATTTATCAAGTAACCACATAAAAAAACTTAAAAAAAACCTCTAGTTTTCTCTAGAGGCTTTAGTAGTAATTGAGAAGAGAAATGCTGGAGAAGCATAGCAGTTTTATTTTGCCTTAGAACTAGCTATATACCCACATCCAGAAGGAATAGAATTAAAAAAGATAATTTTTATACTTGTAATTCAGACAACTCTAAATTGTTGGAATTATACTCTACGCATAAATTACTCTACAAATACCAGCTTAGATTTTTTTGCGGGTAAACAATAACACGACAACCTAAAGATATATACTCTAAAGATGTGACAGTGTACACAAAAATAAGTCAAATTTATCAGTTAGCAGTGAGCCAGCACGGCGCAGGAGGGTTTCCGTCCGTAGGCGACTGCGTAAGCGCAAGCGCACGCGGCTTGGGCGTAAGCGCAAGCGCACGCTAAGAGCGAACGCGCAGCGTCTCCTACGGAGATACGCGTAAGCGTGTCCCTTTGGGACTTACAAAGTAGCGTCTGGGCAGGAGATACCCGA
>NZ_CAWPKW010000323.1:0-32807 GCF_963888615.1 Brasilonema octagenarum UFV-OR1
TGCTTTAATTCCTCATTGTTATTGACAATGTTGTGAGCAATCAATGGAATGTGATGTTGGATCTTCTGCTCATAGGTGTTGTCGATTTGTTGGCTGATGTATTGGTTAAATTCAGCATTATTATTGATAAGCTTCTGAGTAATAAGTCTGTTGAATGTCTCTCGGCTACCTATTGTGTTCATTCTCTCATCCACATGCTGTGTAACCAAAGTAATGAATGTCCGATTCCAATCGTTACGCAGGCTCTCAATCTTTTTGTTAATTTCAGGACTGTTGGCAACCAGGTTCACAATTTCGTTGTTAATTTCAGTTGTTCTGCGTCGCCGTCTGTTAAGTAACCACCAAAGTAATATTAGTAAAGGAATTCCTGCTAACAAGAGAAGCCACCACCAGGGAAATCCTTGCCCGGTTGCCTCACTAGCTGTAGGTACAAGCGCAACATTAGCAGTAGATGCAGGGTTGGGAGAAGAACCAGTGGCTACTACTGCTGTTCCTGAACCAGAACCACTGGTTGCTGAACCGGAACCACTGATTGCTGCACTAGAACCACTCGTTATAGATTGGCGCACTACTTCAGCTTCCTGCTGTTTGGCAGCTTCGACAATTTCCTGTCCCGGTACTGAAGTTGCAAAGCCCAAAAAGGCAAGCATTCCTGGAGTAGCAGTTTCCTTTCGATAAACATACCCCCGAGGTTGGGAATAGGGATAACGGGGGTCAGTGGGCATGGTTTTGTGCATGGGCAAAACCCGGACATTAGGCAAGTTGAGTACTTGATCTGCGATCGCATAACTAATTCCATCCTTACCCAGTGCCTGCACAATCGTTGCAGTGTCGTCTTGGGACAGCCTGGTTGTGTTAGCTCCATTTTTAAACGGGGCTTTTTTGAAAATAGCGTAAGTGCTCAGCGAACGCCGCGTGTCGCTATACTCGGGATGGTCAATAAATCGAATCTTACCAGGAGTGCCTCCTACCTGTGACCAGTTTGTGATCTCCCCTCGAAACATCTTGGCGAACTGCTCGAAGGTCAGGTTTTTCTTAAATGGATCGTCAGAACCTACGATAATCGCGATCTTCTCCCGACTAACAGGAGTGGCAACAAGTCCCTGACCCTTCTCCTTATCCGTGAGTGGGCGTCCAATGGCTGCCATATTGATGTCACCTCGCAGCAGTGCTGCTAATGCTCCATCTGTTCCACCCGATGCCAGCTCAACTTTGGTGCCCGGAAACTTCTCTTCAAACCGTTTTCTTAATGCTTCATTAATTATTCTCATGCTGCTCGATCCGTCCACTTTCACTGTTGTCCCATTCGGTAGTGAATTGGGAAGCGGGAAAGAGGGGCTTGGACTGTTAGATTGAGCAACAACAGGAGCGAGCAGAATCGATGGCAAAGATGCCACTAGCGAGTGAGTAGCTGTCAGGCCTAGCACTGCCATCACAATCTGCGCAAATTTTTTCCTAAAGGATTTTTTAGAGCGAAACATTTTTATTGACCTCAATAACAGTTAGCAGTTTTACGCAGGGACGAAAGCAAATACTGTTTTCATGCTTGGGAACAGTATGATGTTTCATTAATTTCATTTTTTTAAGTTCCCCTTATTTTAGTAAAAGACGGGCAAAATGCCCGTCCCACAATCAAATGATGTAATTCTGGTTATTAACCTCCTAGATACTACTGTGGTTGCACGGGTGACAATTTGATGTAGTTATTCAGGGTGGCAATTACATTGGCTTGCTCATCCAGACCGCAGTTATGAACAAGTCTGTTTGTTGATGATGACAATCTGCTCTTATTGCTTAGGTTGTAGCAAAGCAGGTTTGAACGGCTTGACGCTCTTGATGTCTACGCAGGCGGTTCCATCCAGCTTGGTTCTGAGTTCAGCGCTAAAGGTGACTAGCATCTCGACAAGAACCTCACGGTCGGTTAAGCAGCCTTTGATTGCCATGAGTTCTCCCAGAGTCCACTCATAGAGTTGTCTGTCTGAATTGTTCATCAGCACAGTCAATTCGTTCTTGGTTGTGATGATTTGATTGACAAGATCATCCACCTTGATGTTGATGATATTTGCGATCCGGGTATTGAATGTGTCTGTGTCGCCTATGATGTTGATCACTTGGTCAACGTACTGTCTCACCAGATTTATGAATGTCTGACTCCACTCGTTGCGGACGTTGTCAATCTTGATGTCAATATCTCTGTAGACGTTGTTAATCTTGTTGTTGATTTCTGGACTGTTGACAACGAAGTTGACAATCTCATTATTTATTTCAATGTTGTTGGTTACATTTTGCTGTAAGCGTCGGTCGATGTACTGATTTAAGCCCTCATTATTATTGACAATCTTCTGAGTAATTAGATGCAAGTTATTTTGTACCTTTTGCTCATAAGTGTTGTCGATTTGTCGGCTGATATACTGGTTGAGTTCAATATTATCATTGACAAGGTTTTGAGTAATCAGTCTGTTGAATGTATCTGTACCGCCGATGATGTTGCTCAGTTCATTGACGTGCTGTGTAGCCAGATTGATGAATGTCCGATTCCACTCGTTGCGTAGGTTTGAAATCTTGTTGTCAATTTCTGGACTATTGCTAACGAAGTTGACAATCTCGTTGTTCACTTCTGGATTGCTGGTTACAGTATGCCGCAAGCGCTGGTCGATGTACTGATTTAAGCCCTCATTGTTATTCACAATGTTCTGAGTAATGGCTTTGATATTATTTTGTACCTTTTGCTCAAAAGTGTTGTCAATTTGCTGGCTGACGTACTGGTCAATGTCAGTATTATTATTGACAATCTTCTGAATCATCAGTCTGTTGAATGTCTCTGTACCGCCGATGATGTTGCTCAGTTCATTCACGTGCTGTGTAGCGAGATTGATGAATGTCTGATTCCACTCGTTGCGCAGGTTTGAAATCTTGTTGTCAATTTCAGTACTGTTGGCAACCAAGTTGACAATCTGATTGTTCACGTCAGTGTTGTTGGTGACACTGTGCTGTAAGCGCTGGTCGAAGTACTGGTTTAATTGCTCATTGTTATTCACAATGTTGCGAGTTATCGCAGGGATGTGATTTCGTATCTTTTGCTCATAGGTGTTGTCAATTTGCTGGCTGACGTACTGGTCAAGGTCAGTATTGTTGTTGACAATATTTTGAGTAATTAGGTTGATGTTATTGCGTACCTTTTGCTCAAAGCTTTGGTCGATTTTCCCATCAACTTGGCGATCAATGTACTGGTTGAGTTGCTGCTGATTTAGCAGGTTGTTGATAATTAATTCGACGTTGTTACGTATCTTTTGCTCGAAGGTTTGGTCGATTTGCCCATTAACATGTTGGTCGATGTGCTGGTTGAGTTCCTGCTTACGTAAGACACTGTTAACAATTAATCCGATATTACTACGTATCTTTTGCTCAAAGATTTGGTCGATTTGCTGATTAACATGCCGATCAATGTACTGGTTGAGTTCCTGTTTATTGAGAATATTGTTGACAATTAATCCGATATTGCTGCGTATCTTTTGCTCAAAGTTTTGGTCAAAGTACTGGCTGATCTGCTGGTTAATTCTCTGAGATATCTCAACGTTAATCCTTTGTTGCAGAAGCCTATCTATGTAACCAGACCAGTCTTGCAAGTGCTGAGTGACACTAAATTCCATCTGCTCTACATAGGCATCCATCGTGTACCTGACTTTCTCTACTTCTATAGCCAGGTTCTTGAAGTGTTTCTCATAATTCTTCAAGAGCCAATGTTCGAGCTGATCCCAATACTTAGCTTCTAGCTCAGCATCATTTTCATTTATCACCTTGAAAGATGCACTAATCTGCTGCAAGCGTTCTTCTAACTTCTGCTTGTACTCGGCTTCGTTAATCTGTATGGTGAACTTGTTAACACCCACTGGTTCACGACTGACAGATCCACCTGTGGCTTGAATATTTGTCACAGTCTCGCTTGATCTGTTTGCACCCACTGGTTCACGACTGACAGATCCACCTGTGCTTTGAATATTTGTCACAGTCTTCGTTGTAGTGGTTTGTCCTTGACTTGTCACAGTCTTGGTTGTGCTTGTTGTGCTTGTCTTTTGCTTTTTCTTCTCAGCCAGTTCAGCTGCACTCACTGGTTCTATTGCCAGAATAATTTGTCCTTCGTTATCTTCCTTATAGGTGTCAACAAATAAACCTGTAATGGTTGTTTTTTCTTTGACCTCTAAAATGACTTCATCTTTGAGACCATTCAAGGAAGACCAACTTTCTTCAACTTCAATGCCAGTTAGTTTTGTAATAAACTTTCCGCCTTTGACCCAAAGTAAAGCCCAAGGTTCTATGTTAAACTTCTTGCTATCTGACCAATAGCTAGCACTGCCTTCACGGATTTTGATGCGATAGTTTCCGGGATTTAACTCAACGAAGTTACCTTCCGACTGCTTCAAACTCGACAGGTAGTTTTCATCTAGAACATAACTATTGCGTTTGCTATCTACTGTTAAAGTTTGAGGATTGAAGAAAGCCTTATTACTGGTTATTAAAAGGCTAATTGATCCACTATTGTCATTGTTGCTAACATCAAAAAACAAGGCATGAAGAACTGCTTTTTGTTTTACTTCTAATTTCAAACTATCATTATAACCATTTAAGGTTGTCCAAGTTGCGCCTACCTCAAACCCTGTATTTTGATTGATAAATGTACTACCATCAGCCCCATAGATCCAGAGGAGAACAAAAGGTTCTCCTTCTTTTTTTGCTTTGGCATATCTGTAGTGACCGCTAGTAATTCTGATATCAAAAGTCCCTTTTTGAAAAGTAAATGAAGTTGCAACATTCTGTTGCAGATTGTTCATTTGCTCAGGGTTGATAACATAACAATTGTTTTTGGTATCTATGGTTAAAATGCTCATACCTTCCTCGTTGATAGCTTTAATTTCTTGAGAAACTTTTGTCTTTTCAGATTTTTCCTCTGAGTTGACTTCTGAAGCGGTTTGGGTCGTTAATACCGTCGCTGGTAAGTTGACTTCTGAGGTGCTTTGGGTTGTTACTACCCTTGCTGGTGAGTTAACTTCTGAAGTGGTTTTCGTCGTTACTACCGTTGCTGGTTCATAAAGAGTGATGCCTGCCCAACGACAGATAGGATCGGTTGTGGCAACTAAAGTTCCTTTACCTGTGGTAGTGTCGATACGGATTAACTGACCGTCTTTACCTAACTTAAAGAAGTTGCCAGTCACGCCATAGAGAACATCACCAACAAATTCCATGCTGGCAAGAGCAGCAAAGCCAATGTCCCCGATAGTTTTGACTTCACCTGTATCGAGGTTGCAGCTTGCTAATAACTTCTTCTTGTTGTAACCAATCAAGGTAATATAAGCTTTGCCATCAGCATCAAAGGCAACTTCGCCACAGTTGTAGTCTTTACCTGCTACCGCAAATACTAATGTACCTTTACCTGTTTCGAGATTAATAGCAATCAGCTGTTTAGCAGTTGTGGCGTAGAGGGTTTGACGCTGGCGATTATATGCTAAGCCAGCACAGGCAAAGCCAATATCACCAACTACAGTGGCATCACCTGAATTTAGGTCAATTTTAACCAGTCGAGTCTTGTCGCCATCTCGAGTAAGTCCATATAGTTGAGAACCGACAAAAGCAATGTCAGAAACCTCTGTGACTATCTCGCCAATAAAAGTAGCTTTACCTCTGGCTAAATCCAGAGTGTAAAGTTTGCTTAATCGATTGGAGACACAATCTTGAATGTAAACTGCGCCGGGTTTGAGTTTAATAGTTTTAGCTGTGCGACTCCCACAGATAACTTTTTCTAAGACTTCACTAAAACCATTGATAGCGTCTTTATCCGTAAAAGATTGTCCACCTGTTGAGGTTGCAAGTCTGGCGTATTCGCTTTTGATACTTTCTTGATGCTTGCTCTTTGAAGTTCCAAAATAGGTGTGAACAGTCACTCCTGCTGCTTGGGCTTTTTGAATAGCTAAATCAGCAGCTTTAATATCCTCTCGATCTGTTTTATCTCCGCCCCCTTCGAGGGCTTCATCGCCGAGATAAAAGATCGCGCGTGTTGCATCTGAGCGCCAGTCAAAATAATCTGAGATATCTTCAATGGCGCGAGCAGCATCTTCTTGAGCTCCTGCGTCTGCAACTTGTCCTTTTTTTCGACCCCTGAGCTTGGATTCAGGCACCTTCTTTTGAGTCAGATAGGCTCTGATAGTTTGGTCGAAAGAGGTTCCTTTCCAAGTACCTTCTATGCCTAACCAAACAACCCTTAAGTCTGAAGGACAACTGGATTTGGCTTTGGCGATCGCAGCAGCAGCAGCATTACTCAAACCCTGTGCTTCGTCTTTCATCGATGGACTCGTATCGATAACAATGACTAAATCAACAGGAGGTATAGAGTTTGCTTGTTTACTCATGCTTTTTTCTTTTTTTCCCTTTTGGTTGAATTGGAAACCGAATAATTTCATACAGATCCCGTTTGAACTTCATAGGCAGATTTAGTTTGGTAACCCAAGGCAAATCTTTTGGCAGGAGTATTACAGAGGAGTTAGCACGGAAATTGCGAACTCCTCCAAACTCTGTCAATGCACATTGTTACGTAAGCGCAAAGCGTACGCAAAATTATTCATATATGCAAACTGCCGTCTGCCGTCTACACTTTAAGCCTGTTCAAACTCCCCTGCGCCAAGGCGCAGGAAAATTTATATGTTTGGGATACTTAGATTGAATTTTTATTGAAACAGTGTTAATTCCTACCATTTTGGCTTGACAGCAGTTTTATCATAAATGAACCAACAATGCCTTGGCTCGCTAGGACTGTGGTTTACTTACGTGAAAATAGCTACAGAACTATCTCAAATATTTTTGAGCATTAAATGATTAGAAGACTTTACATCTTTTATTAGGTTACTTGCTTTGTTGGAATACAAAAATATATAAATTTCATATTTTTTTATTTCTTGATAGATATTCACATATATCTTACTACACAATTTGGCTTATTTTTCAACATACTTGGTATTGATTTTTACTAAGAAAAAAGATAGAAATTTTAAATAGTAATCATAAGATATGTGCTATTGTCAATTCATAAAATTCACATATTTGTGAACAAAAAATAAGATTTTGCTAAGCGAGACTTTATCCAAAATTATAATTTTTCCGATTTTATCTAAAAAAATACAATGCCTACGCCAGCGGTACTAGCTTTGTCCAAGTGTTGTAGAACGGTAAATAATAGACAAGATTGCAAAAGTGAGATTTTTGATGGTTCTGTTAAGCGTTAAGCGTTCCCGACAACTGCCACGAAGTTTAATGAAATGGCTGCAAAGTCTGTTGGAAACGAAAATGGCTGAATCTCTTTAATCGACACGATTACAAGCTGGTAAGGCATAATTATCTCTGGCATTGCGAAAATGAGCAAACGGACAGTTATTTGCTGTCCTTCCTTTATATAAATGCAAGCAAAATCAACTTATGCACCAGTAGATAGAGGGAAATTCTTGCGAAATCTGACTATTGCAGAACCGCACGGAAGTTGGCACTTTTTGCGCAATTCATATAATAGTTTATTTGTAAAGTGCGTAATAGGTCGCTTCAATCAAATCTTTCAAGCTTTATGATAAAGAGTAGACTAGGGAACAAATATTTGAGTTTGGAGGCTTGGACTTATTGATGGACGCAATGGAGTTTTTTCAACAAAGTGCTGGCTCTTGGCGATCGCAACGCACAACCCATCACCTCGCCTTCAAACGATCTGAGGTTGGTGAGTCGCAAATCCAGGTAGATGCTCTGGCGGCGGACGATCCAGAAATCATTGCTTTATGTGAATTCCATCAGATTGATGCAAGTCTGGCTATTGGGGGTTGCAGCGTCAGATGGGGAGGCTCAATGGGCTGGGATCAAGAGGGCGAAAATCACGAGGGAAACACTGTATTCGCTTTGGTACCTGATACAGATAATCCTCGGCAAGGTCGATTACTGCGCGATAGAGGCTATGCTGAAATCGTGCCGGTTGTTGGTCAGTACCACATGGATGATGATGGTGGACTGGTTCTGATCACCGAATATGACACCATGAGTTCAATTGAGCGGTTCTGGTTTGCCAGTCCTGATTTGCGAATGCGTTGCAGTACAGTGAAACGCTTCGGCGGATTCAACACAGCATCATTCTGCACTGAAAGCCGCGTTGGGGCAGATTCATTGAGCCATCCAGAAGTTAATCCGGGGGATGCGATCGTATCGGATGTAACCCCGACTCAAGCTCAAGAAGTCCTTCAAGCCCGACAAGACACCTCCCAACAATATTTCTCTTTGTTAGGTTGGTGATTGATTGTCATAGCACTGACGCATACACCCGTGGAGTCGAGTATCTGCGGGTGGCACAAAGCTTTGTGCTAGATCCAGCGATGGTGGATGTGATGGAGAACCTACGCGATCGCATAACCATCTGTACTTGGATTGGCAAAAACATTGATGTGGTAAATGAATCTCTGCGAAACTGTCTAGAAGCTTGCCACGAATGTTTTTACCCTGAAGTACGTCGCGCTATGAGAATCTTTGCAGTTCCCCTAGCTCAATCATTCGGGCTAGATGGTTTATGTAACATTTCGACAATCCCAATCACAATCTTAATCGATGCAGGTCGAGTCGCTCCACAGAATTGGTTGAGCATTGTTGCTCATGAATATGCCCATGCTCATCTAGGTACTCCCGGTCATCATCAAGATTTTGCAGCGGTTCTGTTCCATCTCTGTCTCGGGCTAGGACTAGAAACACCTGGAGCGCAAATGGACGCGACAATCTTACGTAGCTGGCCCCCCTACCCTTCAATCCTAGACCCGTTGGCATTTTGGAGAGGAGAAACCCTTCACCACGGCGATTAAACTGAATTAATGGTGCCTGTAGAACTATCCCCAACTGTAACTGTCTTTAATTTTGAATTTTGAATTTTGAATTTTGAATTTTGAATTGTTATTGCCTTGGTGTCGCCTCGCCAAACTTAATTAAAAGAGCAATAGCCAGACTGACAACCAAGATGATCGTCATACTTAAAGCCGAACCAAATCCCCAATTTTGAGTAGATCCAAGAAACTGATTATAAACTAGCCGCGCTGCTGTCATACTAGAAGCACCGCCAAGTAATTCTGGATTGACAAAATCCCCAAATGCAGTGATAAATACCAAAAAAGAACCACTGGTAATTCCAGTGAGAGTTTGTGGAACCGTGACTTTCCAAAAAGTTTGTATAGGATTTGCGCCTAAATCAGCTGCTGCTTCTAGCAAACGCTTATCTAGTTTTTCTAGCGCTGCATATAAAATCAAAACTATATAAGGCAGCAAGCTGTAGCTCATGCCAATTAAGACGGCTGGACTGCTGTTAAGGACATCTAAAGTTGGTAAACTCAAACTGCTAAGAACACTGTTGAGTAATCCAGTCGGACGCAAAATTGTAATCCAAGCATAAGAGCGGAGTAAAGAGGAAGTCCACAAAGGCAAGACAAAGCCAATCAGAAGCAAATTTCGCCAACGCTCTTGTGCCATTTGAGCAATCCAATAAGCGACTGGGAAACCCAAGGTTAAACAAATGATTGTGGAGGTGAGTGCAAAAAAGAGCGATCGCCCCACAACTTGCAAATATAAAGGGTCAAATATCCGGATGTAATTATCCAATCCACTGGGATTGACTAAATCCCCAGGTCGAATATTTGGTACCAAACTCAACTCAAAAATGATCAGTGTTGGTAGCACCAGCAAAAGTAACAACCAAATTCCCGCTGGTGCAAGCAGTACCAAGGGTTGTAGCCAGCTTAGCCGTGGATGCTCCCATTTTGGCGCTTTGGCAATATCACTTGGGGAATGTAATTGAGGATGAGGAATTTGAGTAGACACAAGTTTCTAAAACTAATTTTTTCATGCAGTGTTTTGAAAATAAAAAGTCAGGGAAAGAAGATTTTTTTTGTGTGTTGCTGAACGCAGCGTTTTGAAAATAAGAAGTCAGGGAAAGAAGATTTTTTTGTATGTTGGTGAACGCAGTTTATAATGACTACTTAAAAATACAATATTTCAGATTCATAGTCTTCTGGAGTTGGCTCTATCTGCCAAACCAATCCTTCGCGAGACTCGCCCAAAGCGACTTCAATGTAAAGTCTCTCTTTAGGAGTTGTAGCTTTTACTTGATTACCATCGAATGGCTGTAAATCTTCAGTCAGGAGTTTCAATATAAATCCACTGGGAATCCGCTCGTCTCTATTTCCATTTCGCAGTTCAAAGCGCCATATATTATTTTCAATATTACCTTTAGGTTGTAACCGCAATTCGTATCCTTGTCCATCAATGGTTAATCTCCGTACCATTGTTGGCAATTCAGCTTCCTGTACTGAACCCCGTGATCCTTGAAAACTGGACTGTAACTCGATACTTCCCCAACCAAATTTTTGGGCAAAATCTGAGACACCACCTTGCACCCATTCACGAATCGACCACTGTGGTTGCATTCCTTGACGTTGTTCGTACAAACGTTGTCTCCAACCTCCATGTTCTAGGAGTGCTCCCCACGTTTGAAACGGTACTGCCAGGCGTGGTAGGATAAGCGCGGAATTTCCTAAACGTTTAAGCAAGTTTTCTGCTTGTGTGACAGATAAAGTTGGTAAGGGGGCAGTTTCTGTGCGAGTCACTTCTTCTGGACATATTTGACGCGCCATCCACAGGATATTTAGATTAGAAATCAAATTTTCTGCATCTAAACAGTAAGCGCGATCGCCCGCATCATAAGTTCCCATATTCTTAAGTTGCGCTTGGGTTGTATACCCCGAAACCCGAATACAGCCCTCTTCCAAATTGACTTGCACTGCTACATAATAATCAGCACTCCAGCTAGGAATGTCCACCCATTCTTGAGGAACACGCAATTCATCCAAATCAACCGCCTCAGTCGGGATCAATACCATTCGTGACGTTCCAAAGGAAATACCTGTACCATTGACGACTTCCCAAATGCTTGGATTAGCCGCTGCTTTAGGAAAAGCAGTCGCATCAGGAGCGTATTCATCCCGTACCCAAGGTAAAAAAGTGTTTAAGCTTAAGCGGTTGAGATACGCAATCCAACGACGATTAGAACTAGAAAAAGCTTGGCTTTGTTCCCAAGCCTTTGTTTGCTCGGTTTCAGGAATTTCTAACCACAAATCTGTAGAGTTTGTCAGTGTTAGTGTGCTTTGGTTGAATGTCATGGTGATGTGCTCCTATTGTAGGGAGGGACGGCTATAGTGAACTTTTAACCATTCCTCTAAAGTTGTGCTGATATAGCTTAGTACCAGTGAGTCTAGAGAAATATGCAGCGATTCTTTAGTCCAAGTAGCAAGTTTGAGTAATAATGTGTCTTTAGACTTGCCGAGCCGACGAGAAACAGTGTACTGCTTCACTCCTAATTCTTGTGCAATCTGCTGTTGAGTCAACCCCTGGCTATAGTAAAGTTTTATGATGTTTTGCGCTTCTGCATCCAGTTCGTTCAAAGCTGCGATTAAGACAGTACTGATTTGTGATTGCTTTGACTGTCGCTCAAGCAGTTCTTCTTGAGCAATCACTTCTGTCAGTAAGGATTCCTGCTGGAGTTGCGGTAAAAAATCTTGGAATTCCCCAGAATCGTCCTCCCCTTTCGGGGCATTCAGGGAATTCACATTTGGGTACAAGTAAGCGCGGATAGCTTTTGCACAAGCAAGTAGCCATTTTTCTATTGTTTCAATACTAGACTCTGCTCCTGGTTGTGAAAGTTGAGTCTGGCGTTGAAAGTTATAAAGTTGGGCGATCGCTTTCCATGTAGCATCATCTGGTCTTGTCAGTTTGCGAGTATTAGTTGGTTGCTGTGGAGCATATAGGGACTGGTAACATTTCCAAGCTAATACATAACGCTCTATTATGTCCGGATTCAGTGCAACATTTTGTAAAGATTCCACTAACCGCTTTTGAGTGATTTTGCGCAACAATCGCCAATCAGTACAAATATCAACTTCGTTCTGCTGGCGCAGCATTTCCTTGATCTCGCTGCTAAAAATCGCACTGGCGTAATTCTTGAGGTTAAAACCCATTTCGGGTTTAAAGCCTTTCAAAACTTTATCTGTGCGAGTTGCTACCATTTGGAAGCAGTCTGACAAAGTGTTTTGTCCAGGGGAAAAACTAGCAACTGTTTTGTGAGCTGCCCAATAGCATACTTCTTGTAAATAAGCTGACAGATGTCCTCTTCCCAGACTTTCAGGTTTTTCATGCCACAATTTATACCAAAAAGCAACCCAAAAATTATCAGAATTTTCTGGTTCTGATAGACGCGCCTGAGAGTTGAGCATATTTCGACGTAGTTTAGCATCGCTAGCCCAACCAATGACTCTGTCAGCGTCGAATTGTAAGAAAGTTGTAAATAGCTCAGTAATACCTTGACGGGGACGCATAAACTAAGCAACTCGTAAATGGTCTACTAAATAACTTAAAAAAGGATCATGACATAAATATATAGGCGCATGACAAATACACTTATGCAGTCCCTAAGGGTGCGACAACACTTACAGCCAGGTTTTGCCCTTAAGGTATCATACTTGAATCATTTTTGCATTTGAAAACGCTAAATGCTTTGCTGTGAAATAAAGCACCTTTCCCGCGCCACCCTTTAACTGTATTGGCAGGGGGCAGGAAGAGGGGAGGAGGGAGAAAGAATTAGAAACCCATGATTTGTATCAGGCGCGATCATGAAATGGCATTTATACAATAAAAATTTTCAGAATATGCCTACGGCGAACCTAGTGACTGATAACACCAGCTAGGACGACGCAAAAGATTAAAGGTATCAATGTAACGAATTTGGCTCTCTGGTGCTACTGTAGCAACAGCATCAGTTAATAAGCCAATGGGGTTATTGAGGTTCCACAACGGATGAACAATAATAACTGTTATCTCATCCATTGTAAAACCAGGCAGATCTCCGATATTTTGCGGAGAACAACTACTAAAAGATGCAGAAAAACTATCTCGAAGTTCAGTTGCTCTTTGTAGCCAGTTTTCTAAGTCTGGGGCAGAAAAATCGCCGTGCAAGCCGCAACCAAAATTCTTATCAGCTAATGCCCTAAGTAAAGAGAGACCACTACGCCAATCGAGCAAGCCGTGATAGTTTATATTGCGGTAGTGTCGTAAGCACTGATAACAGGAAGAATCACATTTATTGCGATGCTCCTGTGACATCATGGCAGAAACAAAAGTATTTTGTGCTTTGATGATTTTTTCTATGAGGATGTGTTGCCAATGTTCGGCAAGCCATAATGTAAAACCAGAACCATTGGGGAGGCGATCGCTAATTACAATTTCTCCTACTTTTTCACCAGTTTCTTCTAGTTGAACCTGCCGTAAACCACTCACATCTAATTCATCTGGGTCAATGTCTAATTCCTGTGCTGCTACAGCACGGATAATAAAAGCCGCAGAATAAAAAGCAGCTTTAATAGCAGAACCAGGTGCAATGGGATCGAGACATAATCCAGTGGGTACAGATGCTGGTTTGATGCGGAGAACGCCAGTTGTTTTCGGAGCAACAATAGCCAGTGCTTCAGATTCGCCGGGTTCTTTAAAAATTACCCCATTGGATTTATTTTGAAATCGCTCATCAATCCATTGAAATTCTAAAAATTTTTCGCCGCCACGTCCAAAAGAAGCTTTACCTACTGCTCCTTTAAACAAATTCCCGCGATTATCATTTACACGGAATACTCTGCCAGTTTCAGAAAACTCTGCCTTGGTATTTGTACCCGGTATTGGGTCAATAACATTTTCTTGCTGTGACTCAGCAACACTACCCGCACCTGAGATTAATACATCGTGTTCTTCCTTAGCATCAGAACCTGGCTTCAGGGTGGTACGAAAAGCCAATGGTACAGCGTATTTAAAAACTTTAAAACCTTGTTCTGGTGTTGCTCCACATTTGGGACAGACTGTATTTTTCAATTCATTATCAGAAGTATCTGTATGTTGACAGCGCTGACATCTTAACATCCATCTTCGCTGAGAAAGCGGGTCATTATCAGCAGGAACAACACCATTTTTACTGTCTGGAAGTAACGGTGCAGTAAAACCGATAGAGGTGTAAATTCGTTTATCTTTAGTCTTTTCTGCACCTGGGGCAAATTCCGCAACAGCTAAATCTAAATCACGGTCGATAGTAGCAATCTTCTTGTTTTTTGATGGATTGTGATGATACAAATCCCGAACTCTGGATGGCATACCGAACATGGGCAAAACACCACCTTCTGCAAGTAGTTCTGCTAATCCCTTTCCTGTCAATTCTTTATTATTTGCACACTCGTTTATCTTGTTAAACAAGTTCTGACGCGCATAATTTTCAAAGGTGATGGGGTCGATATTTTTTACACCAATAAGCAAATCATTTACTACCTCGGTAACTTTAGGTGAACTCTGCAACCATTGACAAACTTTCTGACGACGAGATTCTTTTTCTAGCCAGTCTTTTACTGACCCAAATTCCCCGTGACTATCTGGCGGCGTGGGACCATCCCACCACTTAACATCAGCACATAGAAACGCACGTCGCAGACATTCTTTTGCTAATAGACGTCGTGCAATTTCAATTTTTGACATCGATAGAAAGGGAACTGGTGGCGGGTCACCTGTAATTTTTTCGGGATGTTGATAATAAAATTCATCGTGACTGTTACCACGACAAATAGTTAATACAATGGCGAAAGGTTGACCCCGACGACCTGCACGACCTGCTCTTTGTTGGTAATTAAAACGCATGGGTGGCATATTTGCCATGACTACAGCCATTAAACTACCAATATCAATTCCCACTTCCATTGTGGTAGTAACACTAAGGATGTCGATAGTATCTACCACTGGGATAAAATCTCTATCTTGTTCGCCGATGTTGACAACAATATTGCGGAAATGGCGCTGTCTTTCTGCTTGATCGTCGGTTTGTCCTGTCAATTCTTCACAATGCAAACGCATGGGTTGGCGCTTATTAACTGCTTCTGTCGCGTAATAATTACGAGCGTATAAATCTGAGCATTTTTTATTAGGTGATATGGGTAATTCTGCAAGACAATTTGTACAGATACCGCCGGCACGATGTAGGTGAGGGCGTCCACATGATGTGCATTGCCAAACTGGATCACCGGGAACTGCAACTCGTACCCATAAATGCAGCGGGTTAATTTTTAAATGCTCATGTTTACCATGTTGGCAAATAGCTGACCACAATGCATCAAATAATTGCTTCTCAGAAAGCTTATGCTGTGTCACGCATTTAGTGACATATTTTTTCAATCTGGCTTTTGCATCTTGCCAACTGTTCCAGTCCTCAACATCATACTTAGGATACCGATACAAATCACCAATGACGCGCAAGCATCCGTTGCATATTTCGAGAAAAACTTCTGGTGCAAGTTTGCATTGTGCAGCTAATTTGTTGACCTCTTCTTGTGGCAATTTCAGACAAGGATAACCTAAGCCAGATGCTTCAATACTATAAAATAAACGACTAAAGAAGGCATCGCATACTTCAGACTGTGTTTTTGATCTAAGAGTATATCGCTTGTCAATTGTTTCCCTAGAAGAACCAGCTTTCCATTTTGGTGGTTGAGACGCAAAATCAAAAAATCCTGTCCAATGATGTAATTTATTGTCGTAATAAAAGTCTTGGTCATTGATATCGTTACCAGCAGGATTTATGCCTAAACCAGCTAATCTCTGAACAAGTACTCCTGGTGTGTCTTTTTCTCCTTCAAATAAAACCTTAAGTGAAACGATGCGCGTTTTAGCTCTTTGTTTAATTTCACTAAGTTCTATTTGTGCTTGTTCTCGTAAATTCTGGAATGCTTGCGGAAGTCCAGTGGTTGGATAGTTAGCAACTTGAATTTTTTCTTGCAATTGCTTAATCGCATCAGAGTTACGAGCAAATTCTCTTGCTTCTTGCCGAACTGCTTGACCATGTTCTTGGATATCTTCTAATAGGTAAACTTCACCAACTGCCAATTGATTAAGTTCATCAAATATTGCCTCACGAACAAGGTCAGAGTAATGAGTACGTTCAATCCCATTTGATATTGAAGCGGCATTTTCACGGCTATCAGAAAATACGACTAATTTACGAGACTCTGATTTTTCTGGTAACTGATAAAATATTTCTTTAGACAGCAGTTGACTTAACCTAGAAAATGCAGTACGGAAGCCTCTAATTGAAGATTTCCAAGACTTTCGCCTAGTGTAATCTGCACCACAACATGGGCAAATAGAGGGTTGTGCTGCCATAAATGCTTGCGTTTCTGGTGATGTTTTTCCCAAGTTATAGATATAGCCTTCAACCCATTGATTATCTGCTGTATCTGAATCAGGTTCTCCCAAAATAACGCGACCGCTACGAGTGTCTAAACAGGCTTTATCCCAGCAAGCTTTTTCTTTAATTTTATCGCCTCTTGATGGTTGCTTCCAGCCTTTTATACTTAATTCGTTGTCATAAAGGTTTGTAGAGGGATAAAATATAGCATATTCGCGATATGTTCGTCGTTCTAAAAAATTACCAATTTGGCGGTCAGGAATGCTTTCAATATTTGGTTCTGTAGGCAAAAGTTCCCAACCATTACCGTCCTTTAGTTCCAGACGGTTCCCACCATAAAAGACAGTACCGCACTGTTCACAGTAAAGCATTTCTAGCACTCGAAATCCGTCATGAACTATCGGCGGATTCTTTACAAAGAGTCTACCTACTGGTCGGTTTTTACTACTTTCATTCTCATGACAATCATAATTTGGCTGAGTGCAAGCCCAAAGGCCATCAATATTTCTAAAAAACCAGTGCAACCTAAACCGAAATGATTCTAAAGATTTGTCTTCAGATAAACCACGAGTAATCAGCAATCCCTTGACTGCTAAATTGAGATTTTCTTCATCTAAATTATCACCAAAAATCCCTTTAGCAAATTGCGTGAGAGATACTGCACGAATTGTATCGTCGAGCTTACAAGCGTTAAGCATTATAGCGCCAACAGTGTCGCTTTGCAATGACAAGAATTGTAAACATTTCTTGAGTAAATTGGCGTCTTCTGGTGCGTTTGCTAAGGCGATAAATGGTTCACTCTCTAAAAATTTTTGAGCTAAAATTGTTGGAATTGGCTCAGGATGACCAGGGATAATTTGTTCAGAATCCCATTTTGTACCGAAGAATTCAGATAAGAATTTTAAACTTTTTGGGTCATCTGGTTCAAGAGACGCACTAGAGGCAAGAATTTTTAATTTAGGATGACCAGGATAAAGTCCCAAACGTTGCAGCAGCAGGCGAATCAGGTAAGCAACTTCTGTCCCAGCAGTGCCACGATAAAGGTGTAATTCATCAAGAATTAAGTGAAAAACACTGCCTTCTTTCTTTAACCATTCCCGTGTTTTATCAAAAATATTTTTATCAATATCTCGCATCAGCATAATGCTGAGCATGGAATAATTAGTAATTAAAATATCAGGTGGATCATCCTGCATATCCCAACGACAGCGCATTTCCGCCCCATCTAAACGCGGGAAAAAGAATGTCACATCCTTGTCACCAGTTTTCTTAAAATGTTCCTCAGCAGCTTGGACTGATTTTTGCATCTGCTGCATTTCTTCAAGAAGTTCTTCTATCTTGTCCCCGTTAGGTTTACCATTTTGTTTGTACTCATGCCCTGGTACAGGTGTGACGCCGTTGTATCTGCCAAAATAAATTCTGTTGTCTTTTCTATTATTTTTAAACCAATCTCGCGCCTTGTCAGAATCTAAAGCGCGACGTAACCTGGTAAGTTGGTCTTCAACGAGTGCATTCATCGGATATAAAATTAGTGCCCTTACCGCAGCATCTCGTTTTTCATGATTCCTTTGAGGTACGCGATAAGATTGCTTAAAACTCCGTTTTTGATTGACAAGTGGTTTGCATTTATTTTGCCAATCTTTGTTTTCCCACCAATCATTAATGTGAGGTTGCTGAGTTCCCGGCGCTTCCCAATTTTTTGATTCTTTCGCTAAGTAAGCAAACAACGGTAAGAGGAAAGATTCTGTTTTACCTGAACCTGTACCAGCAGTAACAACTGCATTTTGATCCGATAATCCTTTATGGAGCATTTCCAGTTGGTGAGTGTATAATTCAAAATCACCAACCAGTCCACAGGAAGCTAATTCTTTAAAATCTAGCAGTGCAGACTCATTGAAACCTGGAACATCTGAAAGTTGTAAATTATTGATTGTTTTCCCAGATTTTTGATAACGAGGTAAAGGTTCGATCCAAGGTTCTTGATAAAATACTCCCGGTTCACGCAAACGTCGTTCCCGTTCCTTCTCAATTTCAGGAAATTGTGTACCGAAAGCCGTTTTAACATAAAGGATTAAGTTGTCGCGTAGCTTTTCAAAAGCGCCGATAGGGTCTTTCATTTATCCTCACAATTTGACATCTAAAGATTGCAGTAATAGAGTTTGACCTAATTTAGCCGCAGTCATTTCTGCTATTTGAGGGGGAACGTCTCGAAATAAGTTGAAACCTTTTACATTCAAACCGTTGACCACTTCCTTCGGCTTTGGGATAGAAGAATTAGAAGTAAGTTTTTCTAATGGTAATTTTTCTACTGTTGGTACGTATCCTGAGCATAAAGTTAAAGCTCTTTCTAGTAGTTTTGGGAGTTTAGCGCCAACCGGAACTGCCATCATAAATCGACGTTTGTCGTAAATTAGAACTTTAATATTAGCAGCATTAATAACAGCATATCGTCCCCAGTCACGTTCAACTTGCGTACATCTTTCTTCTTGCCAAAGATAATATATTTGGGTATTGCGAGAGGGATGTTGATATTGGCTGAGACGGATATTCGGCACTTTCATTCCCGACGCACCTCCCATTGATGAGGGAGAAGGGAGAAAGCGTAATATATTAGGGTCAAATGTTTGACGTTTCCAGTTTAATTCTGACTCATTAGACCACTGGCAATTAGTTAAATAATCTTCAAGGGAGGCGGAATAATTTAAAAGCGACCAAGCAGATGGTGTTTCTATAAAATTCATTGCTAATTGAGAAGCAATTTTCTGTAATTCTGATACATCCTCAGCTTGTACAGCTATTCGCTTAGGTACTAATACTAATTCTTCCCTTTGTTCTGTTACCTCAATCTTGATGTTTTGTTCAACAGATTGACAAACTTTTCTTAATTTATCTATAGTGTTTGGTGTTCTAAATCCTGCTAAAATAGCTTGAGGAAAACCAGCGCTAGGTAATCTTATTAATACAGGGGGAGTGACATAAACTTTTCTGTTATTGTCAGTGAAATCAAATTCACAGTGACCCAATGAATCCAGAGCGCGAACAGTTGATAATCTTTTGTCTTTAATGTCATCCCCCTCCTCACTACAAGCAGTTCGATTAAGACTGTAAAGATAATTAAATGCCTGTTTAAAAGATAACCAAGGCATTTCCTTTTTAGCAGAAATGACATAGAGTAGTTCGTCGCTATCCCTGGACACGCTTTGCCTCCTTTTGGAATTTTCCCCATAATTGATTCAGGCGAATATCGCCGATAGGAGGCAGAGTTCGTTTGTGATTATCCAACAAGATTTTTTTCCAAACATACAATTTTTTATGATCTTTACAAGTTGATAGCTTCGGCTCTGATTCTTTTAAGCTTATGCCACAAAACATTGCTTTATCAAAAAGACTTCCTTTGGCAATAGCCCAAACAGGATACCAATCAATAGGTAATGATTCTTCTGGATAAATTGCAACTTGCCCTGGTTCTTTACCCACAAAAACAATGCGTTGCTTTCCTTGAATTGGCAAGAGAGTATTGAAGTTAAAAGCAGGACAATCAACTCCCTTTACCAATGCTCCAATCACCCCTGGAGAATTGTCATCTAGATTTGTTGTCACCGACGAACTAAAATTGTCAATATATGGCGTCTTAATGCTGGTGAGTAAAGGAAAATGTTCTACTAAAAACAGAGAGAAACGCTTAATAATATCTTTACCCTTACAGGCTTCAATTTCAAGCTTGGTGTCGCCTGGAATATCTGGAGAGAGTTCATAAATACCTTCTCCCGATTTGTCTTGTAACAGTTTGCGATTGCAATATACTTTTACCGATTCATCACCACCTTGTAAAACTAATTTTGGTGGTGCGAATTTAAAGAAATAGTTTCCTCTGTCAAGGCGTACACCACCTTCGAAATAAAGCCTGATGCTAGTCGAAAATGACAAGATAGGATATTCGCTTTTTACTATTTCATCACTATGGGCAGCAGCCACTTTAAATAAGTGCCATCCGGTAGGTAAACCTTTGACAGTATGCAATTTCTCAAACCCTTCACAACTGGATGCACCCCATTTTTCTAGCAAACTGCAACACTCTTGCTGAACTGCTAAATAAAAGGGCAAACCTTTAGGAATTCGCGCTACTTCTACAAGTCCTGCTAACCCCAAACTTCTGCCTTCAACAAACACTCGGATTGGGGAAGCCGGCAACTTAAAACACCATTGTTTGTCAGTGGATTCCATCCGCAAACCCTGACACCAATCCAACTGGGAGGCGTCGATATTTTTACTATTTAATTCCCAGCGGATGGGTGAAGACCAACCATTACCCTGTTCGGTGCAAGAGTAAGAATCGTGATTAGAATTCAAAATCAGACCATCTTCAGGAAATTCATGCTTTGTCGTACAACGTAAGGTGAAGCTGGCACGTTTGGCAATCAAGTCGAGTTTGCAACACAGTCTTAAAACACCGTAAACCTGAGTTCTTCCCTCAGACGGTATTTCGGTAGTTCCATCCCAAGTGCATAACTCATCAACAATCCTTTCAATCAGTGCGTGACGTAGTTCATCGCCTTCGCTGGTTTCTTCCAGTAATCGCAACGTTCGTCTTCGCAGATAGTTACGTCCGTGTTTGACTAACAAACAAGCTGTATGTCTTTCAGAGGCAAGGGAAATAGGTTCTAAGCCTGCTTGTGCAAAAATAACGGGTAGTGCCTTCAGTTCCCTCTGCGTCAAAAGAGTTTGGGCGATGGGTATACCGACGTGAACCAACCTACCAGTAATGTTGGCGTTGAAAATGCCCAGTTCACCTGATTTATCGACATTTGCCCATTTCTCTAAATCTTTCCAGAGTGTTTGCATCTGGTCAAAGTGGGGAAATGGTCGGGATGTCGGTTCTTCACCCAGTAATTCCCGCAAGCGGGGATAGTAGGCTTTAGAAGAAAAATCACCTTCAGTACCCGCTGCCAAAACAAATAAAGCTAAGTAGCCTATGTATGGAGGATAACCTTGTCGTTGGTATCGCCATTGCGGGTTTTCCATACTCCCCCAGGCTTTTTTACAGATACCATTTATATTTATTGCATTTTTGACTGTTTGGATAAAGTCTTGGTAGGCAACGCCTTTAGATGCGGCTAAGGAATTAATTAAATCCTCTGTGACGTAAAGATAAACAGTACGCGCAGCCATTTCTGGGTTGAAGAAATGCTGTGCGATTTTATCGTTCCACTCTGAGTAATTTATAGTAGTTTTTACAGATAGATTTATAGTTTTCATGTACTTATTATAATCTGTATATTTATTGGTATTGCATAAAGTTCTACTTTTCACAAGACGTGAAAAACAGAGTTTAGTTCATAGAAGATTTATGCGCGCCTTATTGACGCGAATTTTGAACCTAGTAGTTCGCCACACACGCTATGACGAGGTAATGAAGGTATGGGGAAGTATGACGGCGTAATGATGGGATGGTACAGATGCAGTTATGGGAGAGTTTCTCTCTACCTCCCCACTTCTGGATTAATCAAAACGTCACGGTATAATTTCTGAGATACGAGTGGGACAGCAACGATAAACCTATATCTACTAGTCTGTTTGCGGGAGCTTTTGGTTTAGATCTGGGGATCGAGCAGGCAGGTTTCCACACGGTAAGCCTGGTATAAATAGATTCTGATGGGACAAATACCATTGGAACTTTAGTTTGGAGACAAAATTGTTCAAAAGTAATTTCCTCCCTACAGCAATCACATTTAGTTTATGAACATGAAATTCCGCTTCATTTTCCATAGACAAAAATGGAAAATGAAGCGGCACCGCAGTTTTTCAGTTCTTGGATGAAAGGCTATTGGCTATCGGGGAGTGTTTGCGCCCTTGGGGGCGATCGCGCTCATCAGCGTTTTGATGATTGCCAAATTTTTTCATGCACAAAAGAGTGTTTCTTGAGGATGGCAAAATTTGGATACAGCATGATGGAACACAAATACAAGTCTGTGTAGTGATCCGGTTATATCATGTCCGTTCAAATAACCGTCATTGCGACTGAAGGGAAGCAATCCCAAAAACCTTGCGATTGCTGAGTCCCAAGGGGACACGCTGCGCGAACGTTTCACTTCGTTCCACTCGCAATGACATATTAAGGGTGATTTGCCGGACATCATATTACTCAAGGGTAAAGCTAGGCTTACCAGTTCGTTCCATTAGCAATAATCCCAATCAGATTCAAGTTACTCAAGATTTCTGTAGCTTGAATGAGTTTGTTGCAGGTTACCTGCCCCATCCGCCCTACCATAACAATCTGATTGCAAAGAGATGCCAGGATTGTGGCATCAACTGTGCCGAGAATAGGAGAAGTATCTATAAGCACGAGGTCATAAGTTTGCTCGAAAAATTCCAACAATTCTTTCATCCGTGCAGAACTTAATAGCTTAACTGTATCTTCTAGTGTCGGTCCTGCAGTCAAAACATCAATGGAGGGATGAATAGGCTGCATGTATTCCAAAACTTCGGAATTTCTTTCCTCAACTAACAACAACGATAGACCCCAATCATTGGTTAATCCCAAAATTGTGTGCAGATTTGGCTGTCGCAGGTTGGCATCAATTAATAAAACCCGTTGATGCATACGGGCAGCACTGACTGCAAGTCCCAGCGCCAAAGTTGACTTCCCTTCTCCAGATGTTGCTGAAGTAAGCATCACAGATTTGTGGCGAACACAAGACTTTGATATGTGAATGTTTTGGTACGCCATATCCAGCGTTTCGTGGGAGGGTAACAAGCCGTAGACGTTGAAGTGCTTTTCGTCAGATATGGCTTGTGATGAGAAATGAGTTATGACTCGTCGCAAGGATCGGCGAAACGACCTCTTTTTTGTACTCAGCTGTGATAGTTGTGGGACTGTCCCTAATAAACGAAGGTTTGTCAGCCTCTGTAACTCTTGTGGAGAAGAGATAACATCCTTGGATTCTGATATCAGGGCTGTGCCAATACCTAAAATCGGTGCTAAGAGCACTCCTGCAAGTAATATAGATAGCTTGTTGCTATCTAGATAGTTTTCTACTTGAGGTTGTTCCAATACTTGGAAATGAGACTCTCCTTGAGCGATCATCAATCCTAGAGATTGTTGTGCTGTCATGAGTTGCTCAAGTGTTTTGCGATTCGTTTCTACTTCTGGTAGCAGACGGTTGTATTGTGCTATTAAACTTGGGTATTTGCTTAGTTCAGCACGAATTTGCTCTTGTGAGTCAGCAAGACTCTTTTCATTGGCACGCAGCCCTAAGATTGCTGTCTGTACCTGAGTCAAGTCTTGCATCAGCTTCAAGTCAGCTTCTCCTACTTGCCTTGTAGTCTGTTGTAGTTCTTGCGTACCAGACGATATTTCTGTATCCAACGGCTTTTTTTGAAATAAAGTATCTGATATCGCTTGCATATCTTTGTCTCCCAGCGTTCGTCGAATCTCTTCTTGCAAAAGCGCGGCTAGAGTTCGTCGCTGCTGTATCAGTTTTTGGACTTCTGGATAGTTATCTGTATAACGTAACCGTTCTTGAGCTAAAGCTAAATCAGTCTTTTGAATCTCATTAAGTAGTGTTTGATAACGGGTTGACTCACTCAGACGAAAGGAGACAATAGCATTTTTAGGTAAGGACGACAATTGTTCTTTTAAGTTGTCGTAACGAGCTTGTAAGTCTTTAAGGTGTGCACGGGTAGTTCTTAACTGTTTTGTGATGTCAGCAAGAGATTCAAGAAGAATTTTGCCTTGTACCTGCGGATCGAGTAAATGATTTTTGTTGCGAAACTGTTCCAAATTTTTATCCGCTTGAATCATTTTCTTTTTGACTTCGGACAATCTTTTTTTGATAAAACTAAGCCCTTTTGAAAGACTCTGTTTTCGTTGCTCTATGTTATCTTCCTGATATACCTTTTGTAGAGATTTCAGAACCTTTTCTGCTCTGACTGGATCGTTGTCTTTGAAGGAAACTTCAAAGACTTGACTCATCACTTTGTTGTCCCCTGTCTGTGCCTGTAATGGCGTAACCACTAAAGCTGCTTGTTGACCTTTATTACCTTTTATATGTTCAACTGTCAAATCTGGATACTCAAAACGAAGCAAATTAACTGCTTTTTGAATCAACTTGGAACTCAGCATAAGCTTTTGCTGAGTCATGTCGTTAATAATGTCAAGATTAGTATTAGTAAAATTGCTTTCTGCTCCCTGTTGGGTATGACTTGAGCGTACCCCTTCATTTAGCTTAGAATTTACTAGTATTTGTATAGTACTTTGATATGTCGGTTTTGCACTTAAAGCCAGAACGCTTGCAACCGACATGACTACGCCAGAAACACCTAAGATTTGCAAGCGTCGGCGAAACAGAATTGTAGAGAGTTTTCTGCCTTTAACTTTGCTTTGTGGAGAAGTAATAATTATTTTTCTGTGTTCCAGACTCATGTCAGCTACAATCAAAGTCCTCTGAATTATATCGAATTACTTTTTCTACAAGATTGTGAGAAAATTTTGACAGTTTATACAAGTACACTCAAAAAAAAGAATTCGGAATATCTCTTACCCAGACGCTGTGCAAACGGATTTTGAAATTCAGGTACAAGATGTCACCTCTGCTGAAATATTTTCATTTTCATTTCAACCTAAGTGAAGAATATTGAAATAGTCAACTGTCTCTGTCTATCTTTACCGTCTCGTTACGATTCCAGATTTTTTATCTTGTGATTTTTGATAAACTGTTTATACCATCAGTTGACTCTTCTTCTCTTTGTGATTAATTTGACTAGTATTGCTCCAATCAACTTACTAGTTTTTGTTATTGATATAATCATAAGAGTATTGAAAAATACTTAAAAAGAGACTGAGCATTTATATGCTGATGTTATCCGATTAACTCTAAATGCTCGTTATAACAAGCTAATCAAAGCAAAAAATGAATATTTTGGAGTTGAGAATAAGACCACTGCTTCAATAAGAACAAGCATTTTTTTCATCCGTTTGTTTGATGACTAGTTTAGTAAAAATAACAATTGTATACAGTATGTTGACTAGTCATAGGGAAAATAGTACTTTTTGAAGTTTATAGATATGTGTTTTCATTTACTTCCAAACTAATAAAACACCGAAATTTTTTTGAATTCTTGAACTATAAAAATTAAATATTTTATGAAGATGGGCGCAAATGAGTAGAAAAGAAAAAGATTGCTTGATATCAAGCCTATTAAAAGCTCTAGCAGCACAAGGCGGAATTCAATCCGGGATTGCGTCCCGCCGCGCTAACAAAATTCGCTGCATGCGGCACGCTGCTAACACATTCAAAACGAATACAGCGTAAGCGTTTTATTGATTTGGAATGGGTGCTTTATCAGTTACCAGTTACCAGTTACCAGTTACCAGTTAAGTAGCTCAACATAATTAAATGTAAAATGTCATTGCGAATGGAACGAAGTGAAACGCAAGCGCAAAGCGCACGCTAAGATCGAAAGCACAGCGTGTCCCTTTGGGACTCAGCAATCGCAGTATTTCTATTTTAAGTTTTTTTAGGTTGACCTACTTACCAGTTATCACTGTTCATGGTTCATTGTTTACTGTTAACTGTTCACTGTTCACTGTTCACTGATTTAAGCCATAGCCTCCGCCTTTTTTAATTCTTTATCCCGCCGTCTAGGTACTTCATAAGTCATAAAATCATATGCCATATTAGTATTGGGAAAAATAGCACGAGCTTCCTCAAGTAAATCTTTTAACTCTATTTCATTTCCGGGGGCATACCGAGGACTAAAATGTGTCATGATGAGTCGATTTACCCCAGCAGCTAAAGCAGTTTGTGCTGCCATTGTGGTTGTGGAATGTAACCGTTGAAAAGCCATTTCTGCATCTTGATGGGCGAATGTCGCCTCATGAATTAACACATCTGCATCCTGTGCCAATTCGACTGCACCGTCACAATAAAGTGTATCTGTACAATAGGCAATTTTGCGTCCAATTTCTGTCGGTCCACACAGTTCTTTACCGTCAATCACTCGCCCATCAGCAAGAGTCACGACTTCACCACGTTTGAGTTGACCGTAAATGCGACCGGCAGGAATTTCCAACGCTTTGGCTTTCTCTACATCAAAACGTCCTGGTCGGTCTTTCTCTAAAACACGGTAGCCAAAACTAGTAACGCGATGATGCAAAAAACCACAGCTTACAATGAATTCATCATCTTCGTAAATCACGCCTGGACGTACGGCATGAACTTTGACCGGATAAGAAAAGTGGGTGTGGGAGTAGCGCGAGGCGGCTTGTAGGTAGTCATTTAATCCGGGTGGGCCATAGATATCAACGCGTTGTACATTTCCTGCTAAGCCACAACTGGCGAGAAGACCCATTAAGCCAAAAATATGATCGCCGTGCATATGGGTGATAAAAATTCGGGAGAGTTGGCTGACTCTAAGATCACTCCGCAAAATTTGATGCTGAGTTCCTTCACCACAGTCGAATAACCACATCTGAGCACGTTGTGGTAACCTCAGGGCGACACTGGAAACATTGCGCGATCGCGTAGGTACACCGGAACTCGTCCCTAGAAATGTTATCTCCACAGCCTTCTTTTGCCTTCCTCTTACTGCATTTGGCACTCTCTTTTCTATAGTACAGCGCGGCGTAAATAAACCACCCATTCCAAATAAACGAAACGCTTACGCCGTATGAATTTTGCGAAAAGTTTTGCGCCGGGAAACCCCTTCGGGTTCGCCAGTCGCCTGGCTGTCGGGAAACCCTCCCGCAGCGCTGGACTCACCGGACGCGCAAACTTTTCAAGACGAACTTTGAATTTTGAATGAGCGAATTCCGCGAAGCGGTAATAGTGGCATGGAAAATGCAAAAAACCTTACCCTGCCTCCAGCTTCCCTCACGCGCTTGCGCTACAACGGGGCGGCACGTTATGTTCCCCCGCTTGGTTGACGACCAAGCAACAGCAGAGTTGATGAAACGGTTTTATCGGGGGATGTTGCAGGAAAAGTTAACACCTGAGGCAGCTTTAAGACAAGCACAGGTGGAGATGTCGCAGATACCGCAGTGGAGTTCTCCTTATTATTGGGCGGCTTTTGTGCTTCAGGGTGACTGGGGTTTTGCAAGCTGGCGATCGCTCACTTTGTATAGTTTTTACAAGAATAGCGATCGCTTGTGTAGTTTTTACAAGAATAGCGATCACTTTATCATTGATCGCTCACTTTGTGTAGTCTTTACAAGAGTAGCCATCGCTTTTTTGACGCCAGCCAAGATAATTCGCAAAGAGTGCCTTTGGGAAAAACAGGCGATCGCGTAAATTTGCCTTTGAGTTGTTGAGCAATATACTTAAACTGCCGCGTTCCTTGACCTTCTTCGTATGATTTAATACTCAGTCCGTTATCTTTAATCCTCAGGGTGTACCAGCCATTGTCATTTTCGTAAATCACCTCTAGACGGGTTAGTCCTAGGGCGTGTTTGCCGACATTGCACAAAGCTTCTTCCAGAAATCGGCACACACCTTGCTTTTGTTCGATACTCAAGTGTCTATCTTCTATTGGCTCAAAGGTACGGACTTTGAACTTAAGAGTTTTAAAACAGGGAAAGTCTCGCTCTAAGGTATAGTTGTAAACTTGATAGAGAATGTCGTGAAGAGGATTTTGTAAATTGAGTTCTATACCACTGCCAATATAAAGACGATTCTCTTGATTTTGCGGTTCTCGTTGCAAAAACTCATAGATGCCCCGTAGCTCATAGTTTAATTTCTCCAAATCTTTTTCAAGTTCGCAAAGTAATTCGTCTGGTGGCAAATCTTTCCCATCTTTGACACGTCTCAAAGCTTTAGCCAGAGTTTGTAATGGTCCATTATGAATTGTTTCAAATGTGCGTTCAATTCTTATTTGACGAACGTTCATTTTAGCTTGAAAAGTTTGGTCATATTGAAACAAAGCGGTGAGTCCTACACCATTTAAAGTCAACACTAGTATTGCTGGTATCACTGGAACCCAGCAACCCCAAATGAGTAGCAGCAAATAACTACTTCCTATGAGGTTAATGCTAGCAATACTAACAGCCAAAAGATTTATTAACGGATATTTAGTGAGTCTGGCGAAATAAATTCCTACTAAACCCCAACCTATAACCCAAATATACTCCCATTCTTTTGTCCATGCATTTATGAGTGGTCGTCCGTCAAGTACTGCACTGATAATCTGGGAAGTTTGATGAGCTTGAATTTCTACTCCATAAACTCGTCCCGGTGGGGTTTTGGTAGATGCTATTGTGGAAGTTGAGATCAGGTCTTTTACGCTAGAAGCAGTCATGCCAATAATGACAATGCGATCGCGTATCCACTCTGGCTTAAAGTTCCCCGTTTTGATATCATTCAGACTGACTGTTCTAAATCGCTCTCGACCGTTCTTAAAATTCAGTAAAACTTGAACCCCACCTGCATCTGCTTTGACATATCCCCCAGAGTTGGGCAAAAAGCGCGGTAACTCAGTGTTAGCAAATCTCATAGTATCGCGATCGCGTAAGCCATTCTCCAGGCTGATACCTTCATGGGTTAAATAAGTTTCTGCCAAGCGTAAAGACAAAGAAAATTTGTATCCTTTAGGCGTTGGCGTTCCCAGCAGGCTGCGTCTGAGTTTACCGTCTGTATCCGTCATTTGATCCGCAAAACCAATTTGTTCAGAAGACAAATAGGGTGTTGGCTCGACTTTATCTGGTAAAACTTTTTCAATAGCAATCAAATTTCTCATACCCTTGAATGCAGCAATCATCTCAGGGTTATCTGGAGGAACTGGCAAGTTTCTATACAGATCAAGACCGATGACTCTGGGCTTGTACGTCTGCAACTTTACCAGTAGCGCTGCCAAGTCTCTATCTGGTACGGAATATTTTTTTATACTGCGGATATCATCTTCATTAATTCCCACAATCAGAATTCGTTCATCAATAGGTTCTGATGGACGCAGACGTAGAAAAGTATCAAAAGCTAGCCATTCCAAAGCTTGTAATGAACCAGTCAGACGGGCTATGATCACAAGCCCAATGATTAGAATTCCTGTTGATGCACCTAAGCGCCAAACAAAAATTTCCTCTTTAACTTTTTTCCACATGCTGGGATACATGAGCTTATTAAATTAATAATTCGTAATGGTTAACAGGGGAAACCTTGTTAACCATTACTGAGTATTAATTTCAATTCCGGAACTCATTAATATCTTTTTGAAAGAATAAATATAGATAAGTTATCAATCAATTAATCCTTCAACTCTTGCTCGCATTTCAGTCTGAATTCGGATATTTTTCCCCTCATCAGGATAAACGCCTAAAGCGTCTTGCAGTTTAGTCCAGTAGTGACGTACCATCCGTTCTGAAACACACAAGCGTTCAGCGATCGCCTTATCTTGTAACCCTTCTTCAAATGCTAACCTCAGCACTTGAAGCCACTCTGGTTTCACTTCTAATCCTACGAATGTTCCTTGAAGATCTTTGGTATGAGTTAATGCCTGTAATGCCCAATCAACTCTAGTCAACATTTCCTTGCTAGAAAGACTTTTATCAGCAATTGTAAAGCCTCCTTTATGAGCATCAATTTCAGGTCTAATCCGCACGAGGGTTTTGACGTGAGCGCTTTGAACAACCAGATTCAGGTTAGGATGGTTTGTCATCAAATTCCTTAACAGTTGAAGACCTGTATCAGGTCGTGCTATCATCCCTAGGCTTTCTGGAATAGAAAGATCCATAACAACAAGATCAGGCTGCAAGCTATTCACTACATTTAGAACACTTTGTGCAGTTTGAGCAGTGATGATTTCAGCATCTGGGTACTTAGTGTTAAGTACCCAGATTGTTCCCCCCAAAACAGATTCATGGTCATCAACCACAAGAATTTTTAATAATGCTTGCTCTATTAAAGCTTGAGTCATCATCAACATCCTCACAATATAGTAGGGAGTAGGGAGCACCCGAGCGCTTAACGCTTAGAAGACATGTGAAAGTCTGGTGATTTCCGTATTTTCTCGTTAGTTTATGTCCTAATCTACGTGGCAACTGCTATAACTATAAAACTGGTACTGACCAGCAGAAGTACCAAGCAACGCTGTTACTATTACTTTGACGAAAAGTTTTTCCTGATGTTAAGAACCGAAAAGTTTCACAAAGATAACTTAATTCTGGTAGACTAGAATAAAAGCTAAGTGCAGATACATCCGGATAAGTAATTTTAACCATAAGTTGACCAAGATTTTCCAGTTGTTTCAAGCTAATATTAATAGATAATTCCGTCACAACTTCTGGCACAGTTATTGCTAGTAACTCTTCTAAAGTCCTTAAAACTATCAGACTGCTTTCGGCTGGCTCATGTCGCCAACTCTTAGGCATCTCTATATCAAAATAGAGATGAGGATGGGAGTGTACCCACGGTTCAATTGTGGACTCAATCGCCAATGGCAAGCTATCTTGAAGGTATGCCGGGAACAAGCGATCGCTCAATTGTGCTAAGGAGAGATGAAAACTATTAGTCTTAGTTAAGCATTCTTGAGTTTGGCAGAATGATAACCCCTGATTTTCTACTGGTAAAAGTTCTAGGCTGCGGCGTATAGTGAAAAATTCTTGTAGTAAATTGTCCCGAATAATCTCTGCTTCTAGAAAAAGTTTCAGAGACTGCCTACAAGACCACCACTGCAAGGCATGTTGAGTTCTATAATAAGACCTGACAAACCAAATGAAAATCATGGTGCAGACAACGACAAGTATAATTTGCATACATAGTAAGCAGACCACGGGTGACCACTGTAATTATTGATTGTCCTAGTTTAAGACACAAAAGCTAAGTAAGACATTGTATATTTATGCCAAATTAGTTGTTTAAAGATACCATTTTTATTTCCTAAAAATTCATCAAAGAAATACCTCTGTTGTAAATACACTTGAGTTAACCAGAAAAAGAAAGTCAGAAAAAGTACTTTTTCTGACTTCACCTTACTTACTGAGCATCTCATAAATCTGTTATTAGCCTCGCTTTTCTCAGCAAGAATTGCAGGGCTGTTTCTTCTTTGGAAATAATATCAGCTTTGGCATCCATTCCTGCTTGGATAGAGCATTGATGCTGATGTTGACCAAATTTTCGCGCCTGGGGTTTAACTGTAGCTTCAAAATAGCCAACAGCAGGCGTTGTTCCAGTTGTGCTACCTGTATTGTTAGCTTGAGGTGTCATTGCGTCTGGAGAAATGGCGCTGACAACACCATTGAGAGTACCATAATCAGGGTAGGGACAAGCATCAACTCGCAGTTGTACTTTTTGACCAACTTCGACTTTTTTAATATCAGCAGCAGAGACCATTGTTTTGATGACCAGTGGAGCATTCTGAGGAACAATTTCAGCAATAGCTTCGCCCGGTCGTACTACCTGACCAGGGTTTCGTAAGTTTAGCTTGAGAATTGTTCCGTCACTTGTTGCACGAACAATGCTACTTTTTAATTGAGTATCAAGTTGTTGAATTTCTTTTTGAGATTGGTTGAGTTGACTTTGCACTTCAACTTGTCGCTGCTTTAAAGCTTCTCTTTCTCTTCTCAAAGTGGCAATAGTTGATTCACCTTTGGCAGTTTCTTGGGCAATACGTTCAGAGGCAATCTTAATCATTGCTGTACTGGGATTGAGTGCAGCTTCGGCTGATTTTACCCTAGCTTTAGCAATGTCAACAGCTTTTTGTTCACCCTCTAATATTGCTTTTACCTGCTCAACAGCGAGTTTTTTCTGTTCAAATTCACGCCGAGCGATCGCTCCGATTTCTGAAAGCTGTTTGTATCGATCGCGATCTACTTTAGCAAACTCTAAATCAGCATGAGCTTTTTGCACATCCGTCTGTGCTTTTTCAAAACTTGCTTGTGCTACTAGCAATTCGTTTGTTGTTGTAATTTGACGCTCTTGATACTCCCGTTGATTGCGTTCCAAATCTGCTTTAGCAGAAGCAACTGTTCTGTCTATAACTCTCTTTTCAGCGAGAATCTGAACTTCTAAACTCTTGATTTGGGCATACATTTGAATCAGTTGTAGCTTACCTTGTTCGAGACTACCTTGCAACTGGCTCTTTTTGATGAGTAGTTGCTCATCATCAAGGCGAGCGATCGCATCTCCCTGCTTAACAAGCTGATTTTCTTTGACAAGGATACTTTTAACAGTACCTTCCATTTCCGGCTGGACCAGTCGGGTGTCTCCCACAGGACGCACAGTTGCTGGAGCTTTCACCGTAACATTGTATTTCACCCATGAAGATACGCCCATTGCAGTACCAACAGTCCCGACGAGAAACATTCCAGCCATTGATGTCCACGGACTAATAGGGGGAAGAAACTCGTCAGTTTGAATACTAGGGAGGAGTTTTTGATTGTGACCGTAGAGCATATATTATCACCAGTTATCA
This sequence comes from Brasilonema octagenarum UFV-OR1, assembly GCF_963888615.1. Lineage (NCBI taxonomy): Bacteria > Bacillati > Cyanobacteriota > Cyanophyceae > Nostocales > Scytonemataceae > Brasilonema > Brasilonema octagenarum. The sequence continues at coordinate 32,714 of NZ_CAWPKW010000323.1, forward strand.
GTTATCAGTGAGCCAGCGCGAATGACGGCTTTCCCGACCTAGGCGACTGCGTAAGCGCAAGCGCACGCGGCTTGGGCGTAAGCGCAAGCGCACG
>NZ_CAWPKW010000324.1:0-32797 GCF_963888615.1 Brasilonema octagenarum UFV-OR1
GGTATCGCACTAGTCAATAACCGCGATGAAGTTATTTGGGGAATGGAACTACACCGATATTCCGTGGTTAGATGCATCGGCTGAACCAGCACAGTGTCGGATATATTTTATCCCACAACATAGTGTTGGATTATAGGTTTTGCGGTGAACATTATCGCCCTAACTAAATTTAGGTAACGGGCGTTATTGATGATAACTGGTGTGGGGCAATCTTGATAGCGTGATTTTACCTCTAACTCAAGCCAAGCTTTGACTTGGGTTGCTATGTAAGCAAATGTAAGAGTGAGAAAACAAGTATCGTAGGCAACAATCACTCACGAGTGATTGTTTTAAACTGTTTGAAGACAACTTGCGATACGCGTAGCGTCAAGCCTCCGGCTTATCGCCCGTCGCTCTTGTCACGTTTTGCACTTAGAATGGAAGTGAACTTAACAGGAATTATGTTCAACTATCCCTTGTATTGAATTTTATTTGACCCTTGGGCTACGCTCAGGATCAACTCGAATGACTACTAACACCGATTGTTGCTAGTTTTCTCGTACATCCTGAATACTACAACCAACACACTTACCGCCAACCGAATGTAGTCACAACTGTTTTCCACCGTATTTTCTGTCACCAATTCTGAGCAATGTCATCCCTTGATCAGCCGTTTGCCAGTTATCACCTTTGGTCTTTAGTTGCCCCAGCCGCATGGCAACAACGTTGGCATTGCCAGATGAGAAGAGGTTTTATTAAAGCGCGACAACACGAACCACAAGTCAAAGCGCTTTTGACAAAAGCGACAGCATCGCAGCGTATTGGTTTACTAGCACAAAAAGGCATTTACGAATTTCATCACCACATTCATCTGTTGAACCAATCTGATGGTGTCGAAAAAGTTGCACAGCTTTTGAGATTAAGCAACTCAACTGATGAAGTTAAGCAACGTGTCTTACAAATTTTGAAAAAATATTACGATGAACCCTTACTTTTAGGCAAACGTATCATCCTTTTAACTCGCGGAGATGAGGGTTTTCCCAAACCGATTTTGATTTCACAACAACGTTATCACTTTCGTTTGTATGCAGTGATGGACTGTGTATTTATTGAGTCTGATAGCATTTTGCATATTATAGATTTTAAAACTGGGAAATCTGCCTTTGACCGAAGACAGGCATTAGTTTATTTGCTAGCTGCTCGTTACCTTTACCCCAGACATCAAGCAGTAGCTTCATTTTATAACTTAGAACTTTGCAAAAAATCGGAGATAATTAGCCCTTCTAAGGATGAATTAGACATCATAGAATGGGAATTAGCTGAAATTGCCAAAAAACATCAGCAAGATTTACAAAAATATCAAGAAAAAAGCAGTGACTTCAGTAAAATTTTTCAACCAAATCCTGGCTCTCACTGCCGCTTTTGTCCGTTTAACGAAATATGTGAATTTTCTACATTCAAAGATTTACCACTGCAAAACTAGAGAGCGTAAATATAACAATTTTAAAAAGTTTGTAAATAAAAATCATATTTTTACCTAATCTTGACGTTGATTCCTGATTCAGTGTAGTATCTGGTTTCAGAAACATCATAAAAAAAGGAAGGGGACTCCATGACTTCTGCTGACGCGTCGCTACAAATTCCTTCCCAAACCTCAAACTATACAACCTATGATGTTGTATCTAGTTTGAAAACAAACCCTCAATTAGACGCAGATAATACTCAGCAGGGAGCATATACCAACATTGCCAATAGCTTCATAACAGCAGTCAATACGAACAACCTTAATTCGCCGTCTACCAACCTATCTGCTGAAAGTTTTAGCAGGTTGCCTGTTGTGAATCAGAGCGATACACTGCTCAATGACTCCGAAGACTTCGATAACCTAGTAGGCAGCAGCCATTATGACTTTGGACTAGCGGGCGACTTGAGCAAGGGCAAGGATGAATTACTGGCTCATAACTCTCAAGGAAATTCACCGCAAAAGGCGGCTCAAGAGAGTTTAGTTTTTATTGACCCTCATTTAGAAGATTATCAAAGTCTGGTTGCTGGTATCTCACCATCCGCGAAGGTGGTTGTCCTAGATCCTTCCAAGGATGGTATCGAGCAAATCACGAGGGAATTGTCCAACTACAATCATGTCGTTTCCAAAGTAGAAATTCTTTCTCATGGGGCATCAGGGCGTCTGCAATTAGGACAAACCTCCCTAGACTCTGCTACCGTTAACCGATACAGCCAACAATTCCAAAGTTGGGCAGAAGCTCTTACTGATAATGCTGATATTCTCATAGACGGCTGTAACGTTGCTCAAGGCGAACAAGGTAGCCGTTTTGTCACAAAACTAAGCGAACTAACAGGAGCCGATATTGCTGCTTCCACTGATTTAACAGGGGATGCTGCTCAAGGAGGCGATTGGAACTTAGAGTATAAAGTCGGTCAAATAGAAACAGTGTCATCGTTGCAACCACAAACGCAGCGAACTTACCATGCAACTCTAGGAGGTCTAATAAATTTTCCAGAAGGTTTCATGAAAAGCATCGAAGACTACGGGGCAAAGCCTAACGATGGCATCGACGATACTGCCGCTATCCAAAAAGCGCTTGACGATGAACGGCGCGATGCTAATGGCAACTCAATATATGGTGCACCTGATCAGTACAACGGTCGCCCTAAAGCACTTTACTTGCCAGCAGGTACTTACGATGTGCGTGGTACACTCAATTGGATTGGCTGCAACGTCACTCTTCAAGGTCAGGGCAATGGCGTTACCACCATCCGTCTTAAGGACAATGCAGCTGGCTTCGATAACCCTAATGCCCCCAAGTCAGTCATTCAAACCCAAGATGGGAATATGTCTTTCCGCCAGTACATCAGGAACCTCACCGTTAACACTGGAAACGGCAATGCTGGGGCAATCGGTATTGACTACATTTCCAACAACATGGGCACATTGCAAGATGTCACGATTAAATCTGAGGACGGCAAGGGTTTTACTGGTCTGGCAATGGATCGCAATTGGCCAGGTCCATGTCTAATCAAGCATGTCCAGATTGAAGGCTTTGACTATGGCATTCGAGTCACCTCGGGTGAATATGGTCCAACTTTCGAGGATATAACCCTGAAGAATCAGCGCTTAGCAGGTATTAACAACGTCTATGGGGCACTTACGATTCGCGGACTCCACAGTACCAACAGTGTACCAGTGATTAAGGGAACGAGCTGGGCTGGTATGGTTACCTTACTAGACGCTGACCTCCAAGGGGGTGCACCGAACGTTAGCGCAATTGAAACCGAAGGTGAACTCTACGCACGTAACCTTACTACCACTGGCTATCAGTCAGCGATTCAGTACAAAGGCACGGTAGTCCCTGGCACAACGCAGACCGAATATGCCTCGAATACCTACCAGTTGTTCGACGGTCCGAAGAACTCTCTCAACTTGCCAATTAAGGAGACTCCAGAGAACCAAGATAACAATATGGCGAATTGGGGACGCTTTGTGTCTAAAGAGTACGGCGATATGAGCTCTTTGCAGTCGTTGCTTAACTCCGGCAAGTCCACGATTTACTTCCCCTTTGACAAATACTTCTCCTACAACGAAACGGTGGTTACCGTACCCGCATCGGTCAAACGCATCGTCGGGTTTTCATCGGTCATCAATCAGCATCCTGATGGTATAAATGGCGGTGGCATTAAGTTTGTGGTCGAGGGGGATAGTTCAGATCCGCTCATTATCGAGCAATTCGGCTATGGAGTGAAAGTCGAGCAAAATTCATCGCGACCAGTAGCGCTCAAGGATGGTGTCTACCAATACACCTCAAGTCCTGGTGCAGGCGACTTGTTCCTTGAGGATGTGAATATTGAACCGTTACGGGTTCAACCAAATCAGAACGTTTGGGCACGACAGTTAAATGATGAATATGGCGGTACCAAAATAGTGAATAATGGCGGCAATCTGTGGATTCTGGGTCTTAAGACCGAACGCGCTGGCACCGTTATTGAAGCGGTCAATGGCGCTAAAACCGAATTGCTGGGAGCATTGATTCAGCCAGCACAATATTTTTCTGTTGAAGATAAGCAGAAACCAGCATTTGTTAGTAGAGACTCTAGCACCTCGCTATCGTATCGAACGCTAGCTTACGAGCCATCTCATTATTACGATATTCAAGTTGAGGAAACGCGTAATGGAGAGACACGCCAGAAGTTGACTAACCAAATGTCGTACTTGGTGCCGCTATTTACAGCATACAAAAAATAAGATTCAAGAGGGTGCGGAGTGTAGGGAAAATATCACCACACCCCATACCTACTCTTATGAAGCAGGTGGCAATTCCTCTAAAATTGTGAACCGAATGTGATTAATCGCTAACTCACCAATTGAAAGATCTTCTTTGGTGAGTCTAGCCCCCTGACTCATCAAGGTTTCAAAGGAGATTCCTTTACCAATTTCAATATGATACCAGCATAAGCCCATAAAAAACCTTGTAGGATAAGGTCCACCCCTACCAACATCATCAGGGTTGGATTCCATCGGTAACCAGCCGAAACCAGGTACGTAAAATTCCAGCCAAACGTGATTATACTGAGGTTGCAGAGGAACTTGCTGGTATTCAGCGTAGGGAGGACATTTGTAACGACCTACTGTACGACAGGGGATGCCATTTAAACGGCATAGAGCAAGTAAAACGCCTACATACTCGCCGCAGGAACCAACTCCTCGTTCTAAAACGATATCTGGCGTGTCAATATGGGGTTTAATACCATAGGACAACTCATCGTAGACGTAGTTGCGGATACTGTACATTTTCCGCAGCAGATTCGTTTCAGTTCCAATTGCTTCACGGGCGGCGCGGCGAACAATGCTGGTATCCATTGCCAAATCATCATCATCCACTAGGTAGCGGGATTTCAGTTCTACTGATAATTCAGGTATATTCTCTACATCTGTGGGCGTAATACGATACTTAATTCCCCGGACTTCCAAAACTGCTTTCCAGCCAAAAATATGCCGTTCTCCTGGAGTGAGGGCATCAAATTTGAAAACAGCTACACGTTGCCCTTGTACGATTTCTTCTGTAAAAGGTAGACCAATCGGTTCAATGTGTTTGATCTTTTGACGCTCAGTTTCTGAGGGCAAAGCAATACGCCATTCTACCTCTGGTAAATACACATCCTCTAATGGCGCTATCTCTTCCATATAAGACATTTCTATAAGATAGCCATTGGAGAGGGTATAACGTTTATCAGGATTGTGAGAGTAATTGAGCGGGTGAATGAAAGTGCGATCGCGGTAAGATAGCTCATGACTCGGATCAGCATTGGGATTATCCCGGACATATGGTTCTTCAGAGGCATAGGCAACGTAGAGAGTTTTTTTGCCCGTTTCACTATCTTTATGTATCGCTATCCCCGTGGGAGAATCAAACGGTGTTAGTACAGCAAATGTAACTTCCCCAGTAGCCCTGTCGATACAGTACACAGTTTGTTCCACTGTATCGCTGACCCAAAGTGTTTCTTCATCCACTGCCAAATTTTCTACCCCAACCCCAGGGGCATAAAATTTAGTAATTTGTTTTCGCGTATCGCGATCAAAAATCAGAATACCTCCCTGCTTTTGGCAACTAACGTAGATAGTTGATTCCCAAACAGCAATCCCATCAGCTGTATAAGGTAAGGTTACAAAATGTTCCAAACCCAACGAATTTAGGTTGCACAGATAAACTTGATTGCCTCTAGTCAGCCAAAGAGTATCTTTCCAGACCGAAATCCCAGTGACATCCATAAAATCTTTGACTTGATGGGAATTGAGAATTTGGGTGTTGTCAGAGTGAGGGTTAATTTGCAACAAATGCCCTTTGACAGTATCAATAGCGAGGAGTGTATCTTCAATAAAGGCAATGCCACAAAGGGTTGCAGCACCAAGGGGTCGAATTGTCCTTTTCCCAAGCATGTGGCTGGTAGATGGAAAACTGGGAAGTGTAAAAGTCATATATAAACTAGTTTCATCAAGGGTATAGCACACTTAGTACATGTCACTATCAAACAGGTTCAGAATTGGCAAAACGAGAGAATTCATTTTCCTGTTTTGGCATAATTTTGATTTGCGAACCGTATTAATGATGAGTCGTACTTAGAATCGAAGGAGAGAATGTCTTGGTGACGGAGTTTTCTACTTGTGTTACTCATAATTATCAATATTATTTTGTGTCATGGAAGTCTTCGTGATCGAGTAGCACGCCCATATTATCCGGAAGATTATTCGCAAGAAAAAATGCGGAATTGTCAAGAATTTTACGTGCATTGTACAATTTGGTGCTCAACCTAATGTAACCTTGTGTTGATGGTTTTCCAGCCATTGCTAAATTATGATCGAATTTTGTAACCATTCCCTGTGACCTATCGCGATGTCTGCTCACTCTCTACCTGAAAAAGCCGCCGCTGTTTGGCATAGTTTGGAGGTTGATAAATCATTGGAACTGCTTAAAACAAATGCAGACAGTGGTTTAACATCCCAAGAAGTACAACAGCGGTTGCAAGAATATGGTCCCAACGAACTAGAAGAAACTGCAGGACGCAGTGCTTGGGAAATTTTGGTGGATCAGTTCAAAAACATTATGTTGTTGATGCTGATTGCCGTAGCCATAATTTCTGGAGCTTTGGATCTCATATCTTGGCAACAAGGCGAATTGAAACCTGGTGAGGTGCCCTTCAAGGACACGATCGCCATTTTAGCGATTGTTATCCTCAATGGCATACTCGGTTATGTTCAAGAAAGCCGTGCAGAAAAAGCCTTAGCAGCCCTAAAAAAACTTTCCTCTCCCAACGTGCGAGTTATTCGCGATGGCAAACCAGTGGAAATTGCTGGTAAAGATTTGGTACCAGGAGATGTGATGCTCGTGGAAGCAGGGGTACAGGTTGCTGCAGACGGACGCCTCATAGAACAATCTAACCTGCAAATACGAGAATCGGCACTCACTGGTGAAGCTGAAGCGGTTAACAAACGGGCAGAACTTGTCTTGCCCGAAGAAACATCATTGGGCGATCGCCTTAATGTAGTCTATCAAGGCACTGAAGTCGTCCAAGGACGAGGCAAGATTCTGGTGACAAACACTGGGATGAAGACAGAACTTGGCAAAATAGCTTCCATGTTGCAAGCGGTGGAAAGTGAACCAACTCCATTGCAACAGCGGATGACTCAACTTGGTAATGTCCTCGTCACAGGTTCTTTGATTTTGGTGGCGATCGTCGTTGGGGGCGGTGTCATCCAAAACATGATGCAAGGAAAAGGTTTTAGCAACCTTCAAGACCTTGTGGAAGTTTCTCTAAGTATGGCAGTTGCTGTCGTACCAGAAGGCTTACCGGCAGTTATTACCGTTACCTTGGCACTGGGAACCCAGCGCATGGTACGTCGCAATGCTTTGATTCGCAAACTCCCAGCAGTGGAAACCCTAGGTTCTGTCACCACTATTTGTTCTGATAAAACTGGTACTTTAACTCAGAACAAGATGGTTGTCCAATCCGCTTACACGAACAACAAAACTTTTCGTGTGACTGGAGAAGGTTACACACCCAAAGGCGAGTTTCAGCTAGAAGGTCAAACAATTTCTATAAACCAATCTCCAGAAATCCAAACTTTATTAGTTGCCTGTGCGTTGTGTAATGATTCCTTTTTACAACAGGAACAAGGAGAATGGAAAATCTTGGGCGACCCCACAGAGGGGGCTTTGGTAACTCTGGCGGGGAAAGGAGGGATAGAAAAAGACCAGTGGGACAGCAAGTTACCTCGCGTTAGCGAGTTCCCCTTCTCCTCAGAACGCAAACGCATGAGCGTGATTTGTCGGGTTGAAGGAGTGAACGATGGTGTATCGTCGTTAACATCACCAGACCCTGTGATCAGCAACTTGCTCCAATCTGAAAAGTATTTGATGTTCACCAAAGGGTCACCAGAGTTAATTTTAGCACGTTGTACCCACTTTCACGCAGGCACTGGCTCAACACCTGTGAATGATCAGCAACGCCGCGATATATTAGCAGAAAATGACCAAATGGCGAGTAAAGGTTTGCGAGTGCTGGGTTTTGCCTACAAACCCCTCACCGAAATTCCGCCCGAAGGGTCAGATGAGACATCCGAGCAAGGCTTAGTTTGGCTGGGATTGATCGGAATGCTGGATGCACCACGTCCAGAGGTACGAGCAGCAGTGCAAGAATGTCGGGATGCGGGTATTCGACCAGTGATGATTACTGGAGACCATCAACTGACAGCACGAGCGATCGCCACAGATTTGGGCATTGCACAAGAGGGCGATCGTGTCATTACAGGTCAAGAGTTACAACGGATGAGCGACCAAGATTTGGAGCAAAACGTTGACTTAGTAAGCATTTACGCTCGTGTCGCCCCCGAACATAAACTGCGAATTGTCCAAGCACTACAACGTCGAGGCAGATTTGTTGCCATGACAGGTGACGGTGTTAACGATGCACCAGCCCTCAAACAAGCTGACATCGGTATTGCAATGGGTATCACTGGTACCGACGTGAGCAAGGAAGCCAGTGATATGGTGTTACTTGATGACAACTTTGCTACCATTGTCACTGCCACAAAAGAAGGTAGAGTTGTTTACACCAACATTCGCCGCTTTATCAAGTACATTCTTGGAAGTAATATTGGTGAGGTGATCACGATTGCAGCAGCACCAATTCTCGGACTGGGAGGCGTTCCCCTCTCGCCGTTGCAAATTCTTTGGATGAACCTTGTTACGGACGGTTTACCAGCACTGGCTTTAGCTGTAGAACCTCCTGAACCCGACGTGATGAAGCGTCCACCCTTCAGTCCCCGCGAAAGTATTTTTGCTAGGGGGTTGGGTTCTTACATGATTCGGATTGGTATTATCTTTGCCATCATTTCGATTATTCTCATGGAGTGGGCATATCATCATGTTCAAGCAGTCACTGGTCCCGGACTAGACCCAGAACGATGGAAGACAATGGTATTCACTACCCTATGTGTCGCGCAAATGGGTCATGCTATTGCAATTCGCTCGAATACCCGACTGACTATAGAAATGAATCCCTTCTCAAATCTCTTTGTATTAGGGGCTGTTGTCGTCACAACAATCTTACAATTAATGCTCATTTACGTGGCACCCCTACGCAATTTCTTTGGTACTCACTGGCTGAGTCCAACTGAGTTGGGTATTTGCATTGGTTTTAGTGCTTTGATGTTTGTGTGGATTGAACTGGAAAAACTTTTCTTGCGGTTGATGGGTAAAAAACCTGTTTAAAAGGCAATACGGTTGCTGTTTAAGATTTTTGGTGAGATTTGGCCAAGCATATCTCACCATAGTCCATCATCTAACGATAAGAATAAGCCCTGTAAAAGAAACGTACACCACGAGGTAGGCGCACAACGTAGCGAAGACACCCTAGAATAACAAGCAATCTGGCAACTTTAGACTGACAACTATTTAACATTTTTGCCAGAACTAAAATGATATTTTCAGGAGTTAGATATGCAAACCATGCGTACTAAGTTTGTGGGTTGGATGATTGTTACTGTCGTTGGTTTCTGGGCGTTTCCTTCCTTGGCTGATGACATCGCCCTCACCGATTTGCCTAAAACTGTCACCCAAGCGATACAGAAGCGCTTCCCGTCGGCGAAGCTGATTTCGGCGGAGAAAGAAAACGATAACAATCAGACTCACTATGAAGTAAAGTTCCAGAACGGGAATCAGAAGCAAAAAGTCCACGTGAAGCCGAATGGGTCGATCTATAAAGTGGAGATTGATGACTAACCGAATCAGTAAACAGTAAACAGTGAACAGTGAGTCCAGTGTTGCAGGAGGGTTTCCCGACCTAGGTATTTGGCGTTCGCCCTCAGGCGTGCGCTTTGCGCATACCCGATAGCCGTAAGGCGTGGCGTTAGCCATAGGGTAAACAAGGGGTGAACGAGTCCGTTTCCTACCTGATAACTGGTAACTGATAACTGATAAGACTCCCTACTTAGTCTCCATCCAATTGTCGCCCACGCGAACATCCACAATTAAGGGTACACTCAACGACACCGCACTTTCCATGACAGACTTAATATGCGGTTGTAATTCTTCCCATTCCTCTGGTGGAACCTCAAACACTAATTCGTCGTGGACCTGTAACAACAGACGCGTTTGATAACTTTGCAAAACTTCATGCAGCTTGACCATCGCGATTTTAATAATATCAGCGCTGGAACCTTGAATGGGAGCATTGGCAGCTGCACGAAGTAACCCCGCATCTTCAGCACCTACATTACCGAGTTTTTTCAAGTCAATATCTTCTGGTTTGTTGCCTTTGTATTTGCGTATGTTGTTGCTGGTAAAATCGAAATAACGACGACGCCCCAAAATTGTTTCGACATAACCTTGGGATATTGCCTGTTTTTTGACTCCCTCTAAATATTCAAACACCTTGGGATAGCGACTGTTAAATCGCTTAATAAATTCGTTCGCATTGGCTTTATCCACACCAGTGGATCGCGAAAACCTCAGAGAACCCATTCCATAAATTACACCAAAGTTGATGGTTTTTGCTAAGCGTCGTTCTTCTGACGTGACATTTTCTTTTTCAAAAACCAGCCGTGCTGTTACAGTGTGAATGTCCTCATTTTGTTGATAAGCTTCAACTAAAACAGGCTCTTGACTCAAATGAGCCAAAATCCGTAACTCGATTTGTGAGTAATCAGCAGCAACCATCAACATACCAGATTCTGGCACAAATGCTTTACGAATCTGGCGACTAAAAGCAGTGCGAATAGGGATGTTTTGTAAATTAGGGTCAGAAGATGACAACCTACCAGTAGATGTTACCGTTTGGTTAAAACTTGTATGTACTCTATGAGTATCCTGACGAACCAATTTTGGCAGAGCATCTACATAAGTTGATTTCAATTTCGATAAGGTACGATACTCAATAATGGCATCAATAATACCAGTTGTATCACCTTCCTGTAGTTTCTCCAGTGTTGCAGCATCTGTAGAATGACCCGTTTTAATTTTACGGGAATATTTCGTACTTAACCCTAATTTTTCAAACAATATCTGGCTCAATTGTTTGGGGGAACCCAAGTTGAATTTCTCTCCAGCAATGTCATAAACTTTCTGTTCAAACTTGGCTAAATCTGTTTCTAATTGCTGTGAAAGTTCTTGTAGGTATGCTGTATTGATGGAGATTCCTTGATATTCCATCTCAGCTAATACTGGTTCTAGTGGCTGTTCTACTTCCACTAGTAGTTTATGTAAAGCTGAAATTTTCTCAAGTTCCTCTCGCAATTTTGCCACGAGTTGAAATGTGACATAAACATCCATACCGCAATAATCTGCGACGCTGGGAATGTCCACATCAGCGATGGTTTTCCCTTTTGGAACTAAATCAGTATAACTTTTTGCTGTTAAACTCAAGTAACGCTGAGCTAAGTCACTCAGATTATGGTTACTATCAGGATTGTGGACATAACTTGCTAGCATGGAGTCAAAGACAACTCCCACCAACCTAATTCCTTGACACCGTAGAACTAAGCGGTCAAATTTTGCATTTTGCAAAGCTTTGGGATAATCAGCACTTTCTAAAATTGGACGTAGTGCTTCTAAGGCAATATCTTTGTTTAAATTGTCCCCGACTTTGTGACCAAGCGGTATGTAAGCCATCTCATCTGGTTCTGTTCCCCAGCAGCAGCCAATTCCCACCAAGTCAGCATCTCGTGGTTCTAAACTAGTCGTTTCAGTATCCCAAGCAACGGGATGCTGAGTATCAGTGAATGTTTGCAACCGGCTGACTAATTCGGTGAGTTTTTCTGGAGTGTTAATGATGTCTGGTTTAATTGTAGAAACAGAGGGTTGCTGTTGATTTGCTGTGTCTTCCGCAGTGAAAAACCACGAATCATCATCCTCGTTATTTGTGCTTGGCTTAAGTTGAATGCTGATTGGTTCGTTTGTTTCTGTTTCTGGTGTTTGTTCAATTTGCCCACCAAAACGTTGCTGAAGTTCGTTGATTTTACCTAAAAAAGATTTGAATTCTAGCTTTTCTAAAATAGGTGTTAGGGCGCTGATATCAAATCCTTTGAGGATGCAGTTTTCTAAATCAACTTCTAAAGGAACATCAAGGACTATCTCCGCTAATTTACGAGACTTATGTGCATCCTCTTTTCCTGCTTCTAGCTTTGTGTGAAGTGTGCCTTTTATTTCATGTAACGCAGCATAAATTTGGTCAAGAGAACCATATTCATTTAACCATTTCGTGGCTGTTTTTTCGCCAATTCCCCTGACACCAGGAATATTATCTGATTTGTCACCGCAAAGAGCCTTAAAATCAACGACTTGTGATGGTAAAATACCTAGTTTTTCTTTAACTTGTTGTGGATCAAATTCCTTAAGACTTGCTTTAGAACTTTTGAAAGCATCTGCACTCAGATAGAGGACGCTGATTTGTTTTTCGGTGTCAATGAGTTGAAACAAATCTTTATCGCCGCTGACAATCTTGACTTGATATCCCGCAGCCGCTGCTTGTTGTGCTAAAGTTCCTAAAACATCATCTGCTTCGTAACGAGCAGCAGTGACAATTTTCAGGTTCAAAGCATCCAGCAACTCATGTAGATTTTTCAGATCTGGAATAAAATCTTCTGGTGTTTCTGGACGGTTTGCTTTGTATCTATCATATGCTTCGTGGCGGAAGGTTGGCAAACCCAAATCAAAGGCGATCGCCATTGCTTGTGGCTGTTGAGTCGCCATCACCTCCAACAAAGATTTGAGAAAGCCAAAACAGACGCTTGTAGGAATTCCCGTTTTTGTCCGTAATCCGCCGTCTCTTCCTTTGGCAAAAGCGAAGTACGAACGATAAGCCAGGGAGTGCCCATCTACTAGGATAAATGTGGGGCGAGTTGTCGTTAAGGAATCGGAAGCCAACTGATTTGTAGGTATTGTTTGGGACATAAACCTATTTTAGCGAGCGACTTTCACTACGAATCACATCTGTAGAGATAATTAAGCGATTTCCTTGGCTTGTTTTTGGTGACAGCATGAGATGTCATTTGTATTCTCTTGTTAGTCGTCTCTACAACCTGATAGCCTGTGAATCTCTATGTTGGGACTTCAACATTCACTCATGAGCCGCACTAAAAAACTACAAAGCATCATCCTCGTTATCAGTGCTTGGCTTAAATTGAGTACTGAGTAGTTTCTGTGTTTCTGTTTCTGGCGTTTCTTCAACTTTCCCACCAAACTGCTTCTGCAGTTCGTTAATTTTTCCCAAATAAGACTTGAACTCCAGCTTTTCTAAAATAGGTGTTAGGGCGCTGATATCAAACCCTTTGAGGATGCAGTTTTCTAAATCAACTTCTAAAGGAACATTAAGGACAATCTCCGCTAATTTACGAGACTTCTGTGCATCCTCTTTCCCTGCTTCTAGCTTTGTGTGAAGTGTGCCTTTGATTTCATGTAACGCAGCATAAATTTGGTCAAGAGAACCATATTCATTTAACCATTTCGTGGCTGTTTTTTCGCCAATTCCCCTGACACCAGGAATATTATCTGATTTGTCACCGCAAAGAGCCTTAAAATCAACGACTTGTGATGGTAAAATACCTAGTTTTTCTTTAACTTGTTGTGGATCAAATTCCTTAAGACTTGCTTTAGAACTTTTGAAAGCATCTGCACTCAGATAGAGGACGCTGATTTGTTTTTCGGTGTCAATGAGTTGAAACAAATCTTTATCGCCGCTGACAATCTTGACTTGATATCCCGCAGCCGCTGCTTGTTGTGCTAAAGTTCCTAAAACATCATCTGCTTCGTAACGAGCAGCAGTGACAATTTTCAGGTTCAAAGCATCCAGCAACTCATGTAGATTTTTCAGATCTGGAATAAAATCTTCTGGTGTTTCTGGACGGTTTGCTTTGTATCTATCATATGCTTCGTGGCGGAAGGTTGGCAAACCCAAATCAAAGGCGATCGCCATTGCTTGTGGCTGTTGAGTCGCCATCACCTCCAACAAAGATTTGAGAAAGCCAAAACACACGCTTGTGGGAATTCCCGTCTTTGTCCGTAATCCGCCGTCTCTTCCTTTGGCAAAAGCGAAGTACGAACGAAAGGCGAGGGAGTGTCCATCCACTAGGATAAATGTGGGAGAAGTAGTCGTTAAGGAATCGGAAGCCAACTGGTTTTTTGGTGTTGTTTGGGACATAAACCTATTTTAGCCAGCGACTTCCCCTACGAATCCCATATGTAGAGAAAATTAAGCTATTTGCTTGGCTTGCTTTTGGCGACGGCGACGCTGTTGTAACACCACACCAACTCCTCCCATACCCAAAAGTGCGATCGCACTTGCAGATTCTGGAACAGTCGCTATGTTGTCCCTACCTAAATCAATCAAGAAAACAACGTCGTTGAAGTCGCGATCAGCTGTTAAAAGACCATTTCCATCAGATTTCAAACCTTTTGGTCCATACAAATCCTCAAAACCCACCAACAGATAACCATCCGTTTCATAAGCTACTAAATGATTCAGTTTGTCTGGATTTTGAGTGGCATCTGCGCCGTAAACATAGCCGTTAGGATTATTAAACCCATCTGCTTTCAGAAAGAAATTGAGTTCAGTTCCAGCTGCTTTAGTGCCTAAATCAACATAGTCTCCGATATTTAAAACACCATTCTCTTCTCCCATCTGACACGTTGAATTAGCGCCATTTGATGTATTACAAGAAATATTGTCAAAAACCAATCCTTTTTGGTAGTCAGAACCGTTGATAGCTTCATAAGCCAACTGGTTCTTATAGCCAGCACCCTCATTTAAGAACCAAACGCGAACATTGTGGTCATTTTTCAGACTCAGCTTCGTGGGGTCTAGTTTATTTAATGTGTCTTCAGGAATTGCAATTCTTTCCTGTTGCACATATTGCTGGAACTCAGGAATTCGAGATTGAAACCCTGAATCATCAGTTGATTTGTCTTTAACTTCGTAGGGTGTCAGGTTCTCCCAAGTAAATGTGGCAGCGCTTGCAGGAGTGACAGCAGAAAATACACTTGTGATAGCAGCAGTTGCAGCAAAAAGTCCTGTTATTTTTTTTCTAATCATATAAATCCTTTATTTTTTGTTTTGGAAAATACTCTATTGTTTAGGCTCTAATATCGATCAGTTATAAAAAAAAATAAAACGATGTTAGTTGGGCAGACAATTACACAGCAACACTTTCCCTAACTATAACGAACTGTCCGTTTGAGGAACTCTACCCAACACCAACTGAAAGGTTTTCTGGGGTTGCGACTGCCTACATCAACTGAAATTTATTCTGCTCTGAACTATATTAGTTTGGAATCCAAATCTTTTTTTAGTAATCGAACATGAGTTCATTCTTTTATATCTTAGGTTTTGATTGAGTGACTTGAGTATTTTCCGAACCTTTATTTTATTTATAAGAATTAAAATATTAGTCCTATAAAACTTGAGATTTTTTCATGTTGAGACTCAATAAAAAAATATTTTCTAAGTGCTAAAAATTATAAGATCAATGGTTGAAAGTATTGCTAATCATTTTCATAGCATTAAAATGATTTATATCATGACTTACTCAAACTATATAAGTAGTAACTCGTAAGTGGAAATAATTCTATATAGAACGACACGTAGGGGAGCCAGTACTTGATGAGGGTTTCCCGACAGAGGATAAGAGCATTGGGCAGTGCTTAGCAAAACCCGGATGTAGTCAGCAAAATACGGTAAGCACTGCCCACCCTACAATACTTAAGATTTTTCATAAATCATTTAGGATTGCTATATAAGTAGTAACTCGTAAGTCGAAATAATTCTATATAGCATTTACCATATACTAATCACAGTTTCATCTGTATATCTGTGTAAAAATTTGTTCACAATGACGAGATGAATTTATTTGTATTCTCTTGTTAGTCTTCTTTACTCTTACTTGCCCTTCGGCTACGCCACTTCGGCGCCGCTCAGTGCAAGTCAGGGCAAGTCTCTACAGCGTGATAGCCTGTTAATCTCTTATTGGAACCTCAATATTCACTCATCAATTATGCATAAAGTGTCTGCCACAGAATTGGCATCACCTGCCATTGGGGATACATCTACTTTTGACATTCAACTGCTGGTTGTAGATATCGATGGCACAATCGCAGGAAAATCTAACAGCATCAGCACAGCCGTGAAGCAGGCAATTGTTGCAGCACAAGCACGGGGTATTCAAGTGGCGATCGCCACTGGTCGTATGTATCGTTCCGCTTTGCGCTTTCATCAAGAAATTGGCTCTAGCCTGCCATTATTAGCTTACCAAGGGGCTTGGATTCAAGACCCAGCTACCCAAAAAATTCATCGCCATTTGCCTGTTTCCCGAGAGTTAGCACACAAGCTTCTAGACTATTTTGAACAACCGGAGTTACGAACGCTCTTATCTGTTCACTTCTACATCAATGATCAGCTTTATGTCCGTGAAATAACCAGGGAAACAGAACTTTACGCAGAACGTAGTGGAATTAACCCTATTGCTGTGGGAGACTTACGCCAAGTTACCAGCAATGAACCCACAAAAATTTTGGCATTGTGCGATGACACAAATATTATTCAACAGTTACTGGGAAATTTGCGCAGTCAATACACCCCAGCCGAACTATATCTCACCACATCTGTTGCCACATTTTTTGAAGCGACTAACCCTTTTGTCAACAAAGGTACTGGGGTACGTTATCTAGCCGAAGAATTACTGGGACTAGAAAGAATTAATGTCATGACCATTGGTGATAACTTCAATGATGTGGAAATGTTGGAGTATGCTGCTATAGGTGTAGCGATGGGTAATGCACCAGCAGCAGTGCAGGCTAAAGCTCAGTGGGTTGCTCCTGACGTGGAGTGTGATGGAGTTGCAGCTGCTATTGAGAGATTTTTACTGTGTAAAAAGTAGCTAGTAGTGGGTAGTCACAGGGGATTTTGTCTGTATAACCCTGACTTAGATGTTACCACCAATAAAATCAGAAAGAGCACCGACGACTGGCCGTGTTTCGTCTCGGTGCTCTTGCTGGTTCGCTCCTCACACATTGGATAGTATACCCAAGGAAATATGGCGAGTCAATGATTGTTAAAAAAGTTTATTTTTTCAAAGATTTTATTTTTATACTTCGTCGAGAGCAAAATAACCTAATTTTTCCTCCAACATAAACTTCAATACAGACTGTGTAGCCAAAACCAATCCTATTTTGGCTTGAGCAAGTTCTGGTGAGGCAGTTTTCACTTCGCCGAAAATCTGGCATTTACACCAAAAAGTTTCAAAAACTCGACTTAAATCTAACGCAGCTTTTTCCCAATTAACTGAGTCGCCAAAATCAGAACCCTCTACTTTATCTACCACTCGCACTAACTCGTTGATCAGGAGATAGGAAGCTGGGTGATTGAAACGCAGTTTTTCATCGCTGTTGAGCCAAGGAATGGGATTGGGAGTAAAAATACTTGACCAAAGGTTTTGCTTGACATTATCACCCTGATCAACATTCGATTCCCCCAGTTTAATCAATCCCTCGTGAACACCCAGCCGTAAAAGCGAGCAGCAGCGTGCATGAGCGTATTGAACAGTGAATAAGGAACCAGAGTTTGGGGAAGAAAAGGGAAAAGAGGAAATGGAGCTCTTAATGGGGTGCTGCATAGAAAAAGAACCAATGGACATTCTTTCTTGGTCTCCCTTGCTCCCTGCTAAGCGCTCCTTGCTCCCTTGCTCCCTGCTAAGCGCTCCTTGCTCAATAACTCCCCCTACAGTAAGATTCTGCAACCAAGCAGCTAAGAGGGGATGAGTCAGTTCCAGGTGAATCCAACCAGGGGAAACGACTTGAACTTTGAAATCTTTGTCATAGTTTGTTGAAATATGAGAGGTAATGCCATTTGCAATCTCTATAGCGGGATATTTTTCAAATTTCGCCAGCCGCAAAGCTATACCTGAAATATAAAGAATTGTCCCATTATATCCACCCTGAGATAGAGGAATATTTATGTTATTTGTGCATTCACTATGCAGAAAATTAGCATAAGTACTTAAAGCGATTGCTATTTTGCTGCTTACTAACTGTTTTATTGCTTTATACTTATGTTTACGTGATTTATTTTGCACAAAAAATCAAGTATTTTTACTCTTGACGTCGTGTCTTCAATATTTGTCATCTGTCTGAGGAAAGAAGTTAAATTTACGGAAAGAAAAATTAGAATTGTGCAAAATTTAATTAAATTAGAGTAAATTTTACTACCTTAATTGTACAGTAAGAAGTATAACAAAAGAGTAGGAGCTACGCTTTCTACCTTTTGGATGAGTGGTACAGTTAGGTTTAATGCCTGTTGTGCCGACATCGAAGACACTCCTTGCACCTTTTTATGACGTCTTTGTCTTCCGCCGAACGCTCTTTGTTACCTATGCAATCTCCATCCTCTTTCTCTGAGGCCTCACGTCCTTTTTTGACTTGGCAACGAATTCTTGATTGGGCTCAAGAACACTACCGCTGCCGCACCTTTAGCAAAGATGAGCGCATTCCAGCCCGAGCTGGATTGCTGTACTTGGTGCAAAGGGGTGCGATCCGTATGGTGGGAACCGCCCAGGTAAGTGCAACTGCAAGTCAATTAACATCTCGACGCATCAATAGAACTCCCGAAGAAGCTTTCTTAGGGTTTGTTGGTGCAGGACAACCGTTTGAAATTGTTGCCCAGTCGCCATTCACGCTCCAGGCTTATGCCCATGTTGACCAAACTGCTGTACTGTGGATGTACTGGCACGATTTGGACAACTGGCCTCACTTCCGCCGCGAAGTTATGGATGCCTTTAGGTACCAGCACCAGCGCAAACTGCTGTGGCTAAGTGCCTTGGGACAACGACGCACGATTGACCGACTCTTAGGATTCCTCACATTGTTGATTGAGGAATATGGAGAACCATCAATGAGCGATAGCGATCCAGATGTAATTCGCGGTTATTGCCTGCCTTTCCCCCTCACCCATGCCCAAATTGGCAGCGCGATCGGTTCTACTCGTGTCACCGTCACCCGCTTGATGGGTAAATTGCGTCAACGTGGCTTAATCCTTACTCAAGGCGACAATCTCATTTGCTTGCCAGCAGAGTCAATTAACAGAGGCAACTAAGCCAATACCGGATGCAGTGGAGAGCGAATTTTGACAAACCCTACTAGGGTTGTGAATTCGATGCCCCTGCCCAAGCTGGCAGTAAGTTGGCAAAAGGGATACCCACTTGCTACTGAAGTTGACAATCTGTTTGACCACCACAAACAGATTGCACACAATTAGGTACTTTCCGTTTTGGAAAGCCTCAATGTTCAATTTTCTTGTGCCCTTACCAGAACATTTAGAAGGGAGGACAAATGATTCTTGGTAAGGAGCAAAGAATTGCTCTTGTATCTGCCGCAAAAGCGAAGGTTAAGTAGAATATTGAGGAAGAATTTTCGAGGCAGAAGTGTAGTAAATGCGACGACTTTTGACTACCAGCCACTTTTTTTGCAGGGCTTGGGTGAAAATGGAGGCAAACTCCATATTCGGGAAGGAAAATGTTCACCCAAAACGCCCTGCATAAATTGTTTGACAAAAGAAAAAGTAAGGAAATCCAATACCATTTTGGATTTTATATTTGAAATTTTGGATTGTGAAAAAGTTACTGGTAATAACTTTTAGCATTCCGTCTGTCGCAAATATTTTTTGAATTGGTATAAAAACACTTCAGTTAGACACAGACATTTGAAACGGCAAGACTGGCAAGCAAAATGCAAAGATTGCGCCGTTAGGAAATCCATTTTCTGCCCAGATTTTGCCACCATGCGCTTCTATGATTTGACGAGTCAAATACAACCCTAAGCCAGAACCTTTGGCTTGGCGATCGCCCTTGGCGCGCCCTATGCCCCAACCAAACGGAGTTTGGTTGCCCCAAATCGGAGATTTGGGGAGAGGGGTTTTGGAAAAACCCCTCTGGGCAAAGAAGGGCGATCGCTATGTCCCTGGTAAAACCGCTTAAAAAGATTTGGCAGTTCTTCTGGCTTTATCCCTGCCCCAGTATCTATAACTTTGGCAGTTTGATAAGAAGAACCTCCTTCCAGCACAACCTCCACTTTGCCACCGCGAGGAGAGTGGTTTATAGCATTAGTCAGGAGATTAGTAAATACTCGTTGCAACTGCAAGGGATCACCATGAACCCAAAGAAACTTGCGAAAGTCTGACTCACCGTAGTTGCAGGAAATATGAACGCGACGACTGGAAGCAAGTTCGGTCAAAGTTATTGCCACATCTTCAGCAATTTCAACAAGATTAATAGGTGCTAACTGTAGCTTTAACCCCTCCATATCGTTGCGGTAGACATCCAAGAGCGTTTCTACCATCTGCAAACTAGTCTGGTGGCTCTTAATCATCGTTGTTAAAACTTTTTTCTGGGCAGGAACAACAGGACCAAAATTTTCTCGTTCAAACGCCTGTAATGTCTCAAGAGCACCCAGTAGAGGAGTTTTCAGATCATGAGTTAGCGTTGAGGCAAAGTCTTCTCGCACACTAGCTAACTTGTTTTGTGCATGAAGCTTGGCTTGTTGTTTCAAGAGTGCTTCTTGATACAGACGATTGCGATACGCCAAGGGCGTCACGCTCCGCGTATCGCTCAGAACGCCTGTCACAACTAATGCTAAGACTGCAATCAATCGACTAGCAATTGTGGAAGCTCTAACAAGAGACAAGCTTGGAACCCATACGTTCAGAATCGTTAGAACACAAGCAACTAGAGTTAGTTGTAGCGTTGCCATTCGACTCAGACGAGCGTTTGCTATCATAATTGGACCGATATAAAGGTAACCAAACACGTAGTCTGGTGGAGTAGAGAACTCCAATAACACCACAATCGTAAACAGTCCAATAATTATCCAAGATGTTCTCAAACGCGGGTTATCTTTATGGCTTACAAGTTTGAGAACCGACATCTGGAGACGGAACATAGAAGCTGTGTGTCAAGTATAACAAATTCTTCCCACACCCAGTTACTTTTGACTAGAAATAGTTGTTTATTTTCCTCTGATTTCTATCTATATTTACAGATATAGACGCTATCTAAACGCGCTAAACTTTTATCAAACTTAAGAGATATATATTAATAGATATAATTCATCAATAATAAATTATATCTTGTAAACTTTGAATAAAAAAATGATAATGATGAATCTGAGAAGCACCTAAAAATAGGGTGCAAAGCAATTATGAAAGAGAATAGAATTTCCTATAGAGCAACTCGACACAAAGCCATAAGAGCTTATCTTTATCAGTGGAAAGCGGCTGTAACGGCAGGTGTATTTACATTAACGTTGATTTTATGGCTTTCTTTGAAGTCCACTCGCAGTTAGTTCACGGTTAAAAACCTGTTCACACCCCTATATACCGATAGACTTTTCATTTTTGGATTATTGACACTAGACGAAACAGCAGTTTTCAAGTATGTAGACAACATTTCAGGAAAGTGAAGGAGTCAAAAGTAGTGTCGTGAAATCAATTGAAAAACGCTGTCAATGTGAAAATATCAAACTTAATTTATTAATGCTGGAGTTAGACTAACTCATGCTACAAGGATGTATTCAAATTGCATTAACGCTGCTGATTGTAGTAGCGATAACTCCCTTTTTTGGGCGATACATGGCGCGTGTCTTTCAGGAACAAAGGACGTTTCTCGACCCAATTTTGAACCCAGTTGAGCGCGTGCTTTACTCCGCAATTGGCGTTTCTGCCAGGGAAGACATGACGGGTTGGCAGTATGCGCGGGCAATTTTGTACAGCAACGTAGTCATGGGGTTGCTCATCTTCTTCATCATTATGAATCAGGGATGGCTACCCCTCAACCCAACCAAAATAGGTGCCCCAACTTGGGACACAGTACTACATACCACCATTTCCTTTATCACCAATACCAACCAGCAGCACTATTCTGGTGAAACCTACTTGAGTTACGCCAGCCAAATGTGGGGACTGGGGTATCATATGTTCACCTCGGCTGCGACAGGAATAGCGGTAGCGATCGCCTTTATTCGCGGGTTGACAGGCAGACCATTAGGCAACTTCTACGTAGACCTGATTCGCTCAATCACAAGGATTTTACTACCCATTAGTATTGTGGGGGGAATCATTATGATGGCAGCTGGTGTTCCGGAAACACTGGCTGGTCCTGCGGTGTTTTCTACTTTAGAAGATCCTAATATTAGTCAGGCGATCGCCCGCGGTCCAGTTGCCCATTTTGAAATCATTAAGGAACTAGGCGAGAACGGCGGCGGCTTTTTCGCCATTAACTCAGCACACCCCTTTGAAAATCCAAATGGTTTGACCAATCTCATCCAGCTTGTCGCAATCCTCTCAATACCCACTTCGCTGATTTATACCTATGGCATCATTGCCAACAACATCAAGCAAGCATGGTTAGTCTACAGCATACCGTTTGCCATCCTAGTGGTCTTTGTCATTATTACAGCGATTGGTGAATACAACGGTAATCCTGCTGTGAACGCTTTGTTGGGGAGTCAGCAACCGAACCTAGAAGGTAAAGAAGTTCGGTTTGGCTGGGCACAATCAGCCCTGTATGCTGTGTTCACAACTGCCACTATGTGCGGTGCAGTCAATAGCTTGCACGATTCATTTATGCCTAGTGGTGGTTTTGTCACCCTTTCCAATATGTTTTTCCAAATTGTTTTTGGAGGACAAGGTACGGGAACCGCTTATTTGTTTGCTTACCTAATTCTGGCAGTATTCGTTACAGGTCTGATGGTCGGAAGGACACCGGAATTTCTGGGACGCAAAATTGAAAAGCGTGAGGTAGTGCTTGCCAGTTTCTTGCTTCTGATGGTTCACCCAATCGCCATTTTGATTCCAGCAGCTATTACCCTAGCATTCCCGGATCAACTAGCAGGAATTAGTAATCCTGGCTTCCACGGTTTTGCTCAAGTCATCTACGAATATGCCTCAGCTGCAGCCAACAACGGGTCTGGGTTTGAAGGCTTAGGCGATTCACAACCGTCTCCAATAGCGATCGCAACAGGAGCAAAAACTACCGCAACCGCCTTGTGGTGGAACCTAAGTACTTGCTTTAGTCTCCTAGCAGGACGCTATGTCCCAATCATAGGTTTGCTACTGCTGGCTGATAGTATGTCGCGCAAGCAATCTGTTCCCTTTACGACTGGTACATTGCGAACCGATACCGGACTGTTTACCGGCGTAACCGCAGGTGTCATCCTTATTTTGGGCGCACTCACCTTCTTCCCAGTCCTGGCATTTGGACCGATTGGCGAAGCTTTCCAAATTGCTAAAGGTATTGGCTAACACCAATCAGTGAACAGTCATCAGTAAACAGTGAACAAACTGGTAACTGCTAACTGCTAACTGCTAACTGCTAACTGCTAACTGACAACTGATAACTGACTAATGTATGCGAAGTACTACTGACCAATCTACATCTTCCCGTTCACCTCGTGTTCCAAAAGGAAGCCGTGACTCGCGTAAGAATAGCCCCAAGGCAGATATGCGGGGATTGTACCAGAGAGCAATTCGGGAGTCGTTCGTCAAACTCAATCCTCGAACTGCCGTCAAAAACCCAGTCATGTTTATCGTCTGGGTAGGAACAATTGTCACTTTCCTAGTGAGCGTTGATCCCAATTTATTTGGCACTGTACAGGCAGATATCAATCAGCAACGCCTGTTCAACGGGTTGATTACCTTGATTCTATTTTTGACAGTCCTGTTTGCGAACTTTGCGGAATCCGTGGCTGAAGGACGCGGGAAGGCACAAGCAGATGCACTCAAAGCAACGCGTTCAGACACCGTTGCCCGCAAAATGCTGCCTGATGGTTCCATTAAAGAAATCAACTCCACCGAACTGCGGCGAGGTGATTTGGTAAAGGTGACTGCTGGTAACATGATTCCTGCTGATGGGGAAGTGACTCAAGGCATCGGTTCGGTAGATGAGTCTGCCATCACCGGAGAATCTGCCCCTGTACTAAAGCAAACAGGCACGGACATTGCCAGTTCAGTGACGGGGGGTACGCGGTTGCTGTCTGACGAATTGACGATTCGGATTACAGCCGATCCAGGTCAAGGTTTTATTGACCGCATGATCGCCCTAGTAGAGGGGGCAGAACGCAGTAAAACTCCCAACGAGATTGCGCTGACGGTGCTGCTTGCTGTGCTGACGCAGGTTTTTGTGATTGTGGTATCAACGATTCCACCGTTTGCTGGTTATATTGCAAACTTTATTAGCACTGTGTATGGAGCTGAGGCAGGGAATAGTTTACGCGCTGGTGCTAGCATTGCCATCCTGATCTCACTGCTGGTTGCTCTCATCCCTACCACAATTGGTGGTTTGTTGAGCGCCATTGGTATCGCTGGGATGGACAGAGTTGCCCAGTTTAATGTGATTGCCACTTCCGGACGAGCCGTAGAAGCCTGCGGTGACATCAACTCCTTGGTGCTAGATAAAACAGGTACCATCACCTTAGGAAACCGGATGGCTGATGAATTTATTCCTCTGAATGGTCATTCCCTTGAAGATGTAGCGCGAATCTCCTTAGCAGCCAGTGTGTTTGATGAAACACCAGAAGGTAAATCAATCGTGGGACTGGCAGAAAGGCAGCGGGTTGGGGTAGACTTTGATACTAGTAAAGCAGAGGGAGTAGAGTTCTCCGCGAAAACCCGCATGAGTGGTACCGATTTACCCGATGGCAAACAAGTTCGTAAAGGCGCAGTGGATGCAATTAAGGGGTTTGTCCGTTCCCGTAACGGCAATGTTCCTAGTGATTTAGACGCAGCTTATGAAAGAGTTTCCCGGTTAGGAGGGACACCGTTAGCCGTCTGCTTTGAGAACGATCTCTATGGCGTTATTTACCTCAAAGACATTGTGAAACCAGGTTTGCGCGAACGCTTTGACCAACTCCGGCGGATGGGGGTTAAGACGATCATGCTCACAGGTGACAACCGCATTACGGCTGAGGTTATAGCTCAAGAAGCGGGCGTTGATGATTTTATCGCAGAAGCCACCCCAGAAGACAAAATTGAAGTGATTCGCTCTGAACAAGCCCAGGGCAAGTTGGTAGCTATGACTGGGGACGGTACCAACGACGCCCCGGCGCTAGCGCAAGCAAATGTCGGCGTGGCGATGAACTCTGGGACACAAGCCGCCAAAGAAGCTGCGAACATGGTGGATTTGGACTCTGATCCCACCAAGCTGATTGACTTAGTGACAATTGGTAAACAACTGCTGATTACCCGTGGGGCATTAACAACCTTCTCCATTGCCAACGATATTGCTAAGTATTTCGCTATCATTCCGACTATTTTTGCGGCGGCTGGAATTGGTGCACTGAACATCATGGGATTAAAAAGTGCCCAGTCTGCCATTCTCTCGGCGCTGATTTACAACGCCCTAATTATCCCAGCACTCATTCCCATAGCTTTAAAAGGCGTGAAATTCCGTCCTCTGACAGCAGATCAACTGCTACGACGCAATATCCTCATCTACGGTCTTGGCGGTATTATTGCTCCCTTTATTGCCATCAAATTGATAGATATTATCCTACCGTTCTCCTAAATACTCACCGATTGGTGCAATTAACTTTACTAACTACTACAAAATCCCATGAAACTCCTTCGTAGACAACCTACAATCCCACCACCCCAAATCTCTGAGTCTGTGTTTGAAGCAGTGATTGAAACCTGGTCTTCTGCCAAGAGACAAAAGCTGCCGTTGTATCTGTTTTTCGGGATGTGTTTTAACTTAGTGGTTGCACCTGTGGTTTACGCTGCCACTAATGAAACATTTTCCCCCACCCAAGCTTGGGCATTAGGACTGTTAGGACTGGTGACGGTTGGTCTTTCTATCTATCTGTTTTTCGTGATGTTTGTACCGGAGAGATTCTGATGAGTTTTGCACGTGATGCAGGTAGAGCCGTTCGTTCTACCATAGTCCTTTGGCTGATTACAGCTATCATTTACCCATTTGTAATGATTGCTTGTGGGCAGATTTTGTTCCCGTTTCAGGCAAATGGCAGCTTACTTAAAAATGCTCAGGGTAAGGTTACTGGTTCAGCATTAATTGGTCAGCCTTTTACTTCTGATCGTTACTTCAATAGTCGCCCCAGCACCACCAGCTACAGCACTGCTGACCCGAAAAAGGATGAAGCTGGTGTTCTCAAAACTGGAGTCTCTGGTGCGAGCAACTTGGCTCCCAGTAATCCAGACTTACTCAGTCGTATTAAGGGCAAAAATGACCCCGACCCCAAAAAACAAACTGAAGGTGACCTCAATCGACTCAAAAAAGCAGGTGTGCAACCTACTGCCGATTTAGTCTACACCTCTGGTTCCAGTCTTGATCCGCACATCAGCCCCGAAGCTGCTAGGGCGCAAATTGCACGCGTGGCAAAAGCGCGAGGACTCCAGCCGAATCAGCTTGAAACCTTGATTGGTCAAAATACTGATGGTCGCTTTCTGGGCATCTTTGGTGAACCAGGAGTCAACCTGTTGAAGCTGAATCTAGCTTTGGATGTATTAAAACCCTCAATTTCGTGAGAAAGATAGAGAAATAAGAGCATCAGGGGATGGAAAGTCTAGGAAAGAACCGTTCCCTGTACTTATCTTTATTCTTTGCAAATGAAAATTGACCAACCACGATTTCTATGAGCGACAGTTTTCCCTCCACCCACAAATCCTTTCAGCCTTTGGAGGATGGTAGCATTTCTTCCCTTAATCAGGATAATTCGCTGCTCAATAACCGCTACCATATCCTCAAACCCCTTGCTACAGGAGGATTTAGTAAAACTTTTCTCGCTGTCGATGAAGATCGTCAGGTAGAAAAGGAATTCTGCCTCATCAAGCAATTATTTCCAAATCATCAAGCTACACACCATCACCAGAAAGCAAGAAAACTATTTCACCAGGAATCTGTACTTTTAGCACAACTTGGTAAGCATCCCCAGATTCCCCAATTGTTAGACTCCTTTGAGCAGGATGGACAGCAGTATTTAGTCCAAGAATGGATTGACGGAGAAACTTTAGAAGAAGAATTGGCGCAAGAGGGAGCATTCAATGAAGCTGAAATTCGGCAGTTACTCTTAGAGTTATTACCTGTTTTGCAGTTTGTTCATGACCATCACGTGATTCACCGCGACATTAAACCGACAAACATTATTCGTAGCCGCAGTTATGGTCAACTAATGTTAGTAGATTTCGGGGTTGCGAAGTATTCTGCCAACATAATTCCTGAACAAACCGGAACCACTATTGGTAGTGCTGAATACGCAGCACCTGAGCAAGTAAAGGGCAAACCTGTTTTTGCCAGCGATCTTTACAGCCTGGGTGTCACTTGCTTGCATTTGCTCACACTGATGTCGCCATTTGAACTGCATGATTGTAATGAAGATGCTTGGATATGGCGCTCATATTTGACTACACCAATTAGCTCTTCTCTAGAGCAGGTTTTATGCAAGTTGCTACAAAGAGCAACCAAACAACGCTATCAATCTGCAAAAGAGGTTCTGGCAGACTTGAATGATTTGCCAAAACAGGTTGTTTTTCCATCAAAACCACCTGAAAGAACAAGCACAGACAATGACGATTTTTACTTCGGGTTTAGTCTTAAAGAAGATCTACCTGCTTCAATAATCCCATATGCTACAGCACTAAATATTCACTCCATCGATTCTGTCAGAATTTTTGACCCCCAGACTCAAGCTTGGTATTACTTGAGCGGCAAAATGGAAGCAAAAAATATTGCCCGAAAAGTAGCTACATTTCTACATCCGTGTCTAGCGGAGGCTGCTACACCAACTCTTGGAAATCAAAGAGATCAAGCAGTTTTACGTAATATACTCTGGAGGATTTTTACAGCAATTACTGTTACTTACGTTGCTTTTTTAATTATTGCTTGCGTCACCGGAATTCAATCACATTTGACGAATGCTACTTGGAAAGTAGAAAACTTGAGGACGAAAGTGAGATGACTCTTATCAACGTTGATGTGCAAATTATTTACAAACTTTCCACTTTGAGTGCGCAATCCCTTTACGTTGCAAGCATTTCTCAGACAACTGGGGCGAGTCAATCAAACTTTAACAAGGAAACTTACAATAATATAGACTATCTTTTAGGATTTTTCCTAACTTTCGTGTTGCTCGGCTTTATCTTGGGATGTTTACTTCAGTATAAAAGGTATCAAAAGCTGCGTCCCAAACGAAAGGCTGAAATCCTTAAAGCATTTGAAACTTTACAAAAGATACAGAACATAAGGCCTGAAATTGACGAGACGGTTCCTTCTCAAAGGAAACAGCAAATTGAAACTTTAGAAAAGATATGGAAAATGAAGCTTTAAGGTTAATGTATTAAACTTGTTGCAAAAGTTGGGAAGGCTTCACTGGGAAAATAATTTTGTAAAATCTCACTTTTGTAAGAGGTTTATTAGAGCGGTTTTCTGTAAGGTGGGCATTGCTCATCAATATCTCAAATATCTATCACGTAGGCTTTTGTGAGCAATGCCCACCCTACGATTTGTGGTCTATTCATATGAAAACCGTTGTAAGTAGTCAGATAGGAAAGCGTGAAACCAGCACACAGCTACACAGGTACTGGTAACACTTTGACCAAAAGATAGTAGAACAGGTTAATTTGATAATGTGGACGAACCAGTCGCCAACCCCTGGCAGTTTCGACCCGATGTCATTCCATCTGGCAGTATTGTTTCGCATAAAGTGACAGAGCGATTATTTTGGATGTCGTCAGTTCTTGAAGCTTTCGCAAGATTTGCACCGCTGAGATTGGCATTCCTGAAATCAGTTCTATTTAGCTTAGATGCTTCTAGATTTGTCCGCTGCAAATCAGCACCAACGAGTAATGTACTCTTGAGGTTTGCTCCAGTGAGATCCGCTCCTTGCAAATTTGCTTCGCGAAGATCAACCCACTCCAAATTTGCATACCGGAGATTGGCGTTCTTTAAATTAACTGCTTGAAGGTTAGTTGAGCGCAGATCAACTCCTTCTAGGTTTGCCCCCGACAAGTTCATTCCTGATAGATCACAGTTAAAACATTTCCTTGTTTCTTGAAGCTGTTGAATCGTGTATTGTTGAACAAAGTCATTACCTTGGCTAACCAGGGAGGGAATAAGGGCGATCGCCCCAGGGATAATTAAACGTAACAACGGAATCATAATATCAAGAATTTTTTAAAATCGAGTCATTAAAGAATATTAGGTGGCTACACTTTTACAAAAATTGAATTGCTAAAAGAGTTTAAGTTTCTAAAATCATGAACTAGAAGCTTGGCTGAGTCCAGGCTTCGCTTCAAGTAAACATGTTTCATTGAGCGAATAGTAAATGGGATGGGTTCTTTTAAGAGCGACTTTCAGAGCAGGAGTCATCATTGGATGAATAGCAACTGCTAATATCTCATCTCCAAAAGAAATCGTGGGATTTTCTGTTGCTGGAATGACTTTTCCTTCTCTGAAAATTCCTAAGAGAACACATTTTTCCGGTAACTGAATATCGGTAAAAAAACGCCGCATAGAGTACTATTGGGTTCAATGAAAACACCACTTAGACTCGGCTCAATAAAATCTTTTTCTTGAAACACAAACCCAAACACTAAAAAAAGTGTTTTTAAACTTTCATGTTATTATTATGTAACTTTTTTATCAAAAAATGATGCCATTCCAGATAGATTTTAAGATCAAATATGCTATATATTAAATTATATAGATGTTTAGTATCTAAAATAAACTCTATCTATTTAGAGATATGGATTTGATCTATAAGCTATCTTGAGAAGAAAAGATTTGGGCATTGCTGAATATAGGTATGAATTTCTCTCGGGCAGAGACGCACCAGGCGCAGAGAGTAAGAGTTTGAGATTTTGGATTTTTGAATTTCATACTTCAATTCAGCAACGCCAATTTTTCTTAGGTATTTAGACTGCACCGACGGTGCAACGCATTCATCCCACACCTAGAAGGAGTGGGCTTTGTGCTCCCAACACTGTAAGATGGTGTGTAGCAATGTTAATGCGCAGATAATGTACAGTTCTTATACTGTTTGCTCTAACAGTACCTACTTACGTCCACCTCGTCGCGGCAAGCACAAGATTTTTATTGGTATGGCTCCTGGTGTTGGGAAAACCTACAGGATGCTAGATGAAGCATGCCGACAAAAAAAAGATGGTATAGATGTTGTTCTTGGATGGCTGGAAACTCATGATCGCCCAGAAACAGATGCTAAAACACAAGGTTTAGAAGTCATTCCACCAAGCAAGATAGAACAGGGCGGGTTAATCTTCACCGAGATGAATACTGATGCGATCATTGCCCGCCAACCTCAGCTTGTTTTAGTTGATGAACTAGCACACATTAACATTCCTGGAGCAGAGCGCAACAGACGGTACCAGGATGTGGAGACAATTTTGGCGGCAGGTATTGATGTTTTTTCTACTGTCAACATACAACACTTAGAGAGTCTGTGCCATCAAGTAACCCAGATGACGGGTATCGTTGTACAGGAGCTTATTCCAGACAGTTTACTGGAAGCTGCAGACCAAGTCGTTGTTGTGGATGTAACACCAGAAACATTAGAAGAGCGATTGTTGGAAGGTAAAATTTATCCAACAAGAAAAATCGAGCCATCCGTACAAAACTTCTTCCGGCGTTCCAACTTGGTGGCTCTGCGAGAACTAGCGCTGCGACAGGTAGCAGATAACATAGAAAAGAAAGAGATTCAGCAAGCTGCTCGACTAAACTCTCACGCTAAAGCTCTCAGGGCAAATGTCTACTGTATCCACGAACGAATTCTGGTTTGCATTTCTTGTGAGCCAAACTCTGTGCGACTGATTCAACGCGGAGCTATATTTGCTGATTATATGAACGCACCGTTCTACGTTCTGTTTGTAAACAATCCAGACCATTTTCTGACAAAAGTAGAAGCACTGCATGTTGAAACTTGCAAGCAAATCTGCCAAGAGTTTAAGGGTGAGTTTTTGCAAGTCTCTGGTCAAAACGTAGCACAAGAAATTGCTCGTGTTGCAAAATCATACCGAATTACTCAGGTAGTATTGGGTCAAACTCGTCGCTCAAAATGGCAAATGATATTTACAGAGTCTTTGATTCACCAACTGATGCGATCGCTTCACCAAACTGATATTCATATTATTTCATCTGAAAAATAACCAAGACCAAGTAAATCAAGGGGTACTGTCGCTACTTCTGGGTGCAGCGGTGCGCACAGTCGAGCATTTCCTAAGCAAAAATATTCAACTAAACCTGCTACAGGTAAGTGACTCTGTTCGTCTTTACCTGTAGCATAATACAGTTTAGATAAGAGCAAAACCGTTATCAGGACTGCAATGTAGAGACGTTGCATGCAACGTCTCTACATACGTGGAATGGTTAGCAATAATCCTTAACTGAACCGTATTGACCTATAGCAGAGTCAGAATTTCTCAGGGGCAATCACATTACAGATCAAATTTCATCAAGTCTGTCATTAGCATCTTTCGCAAGTTCAACACATCGGACACTCGCAATCATTCCACAAGCAGCAGTCACTGCACCTTCATTTGCTTTTCCTGTCAGCAGAAGCCCAGCACCTGTAAGACTAACAAAAGCAGACACTGCGGTAGAAATTATTGCAAGATTAAAACTACAACGTGCTTGTCGCAGGCGTTCACGAGCAATACTTAGTTCTATCGGAGAGTCAGAGTGAGGGGTTGGCTTATGATTCATAGATTTCGCAGAGCAAATAAACTTCATACTTCTAATGTGCAGCCAAACGCCTGTAATCTTGACTACGCAACGATTGTGTTGTTCATCACCTGTGACCTTTCTATGATTGTCTTATGCGCTACTTTTGATTGCACAAGCGTTAAGCGTTTGCGTAGCGGCCCCTTAGGGGCTAGCTCTGCCGTAGGCAATCGCCTTTAACATGGAAGAAGTCAGAAGGAACAAGGAAGATAGAAGTTGGTCTTCTTCCTTGTTTCTTGCATCTTCTTCCTTCGCTTAAAAAAACTCTGGTCAAACTATGACAGATCCTAGCCAAAACAGAAAAAAGAAGAAAATAACTATCATCGCGTCTCCACAAGGTGTAGAGAGAGCAGAAAATGCTTTAATAAGGCTAGGATTTGATTCAAAAACTAACTTTGCACAGTCTCAATTATTAGCTCGTAATACAGTTACAAAATTTTTTCAGCGTGAACCAATTCAGCTTGATTCCTTTAAAAGAATATGTGAGGCATTGAAACTGAAGTGGATAGACATAGCAGAAGAAGAACAATCTGAGCGAATAGAAAGAAAATATAGGAGTAGCTTAGAAATTAATGAGGAGGTGGGGCAAATGCAAACACTTCACCGTAAAGTAACTGTAATAGATAAACATAGCAAACTTTTTAAAGCTGAAATTATATTAAAAGGCGATATCAATTCAGTTTTCAACTTCAAAATTATTCAATTGTTTTTACAAGAACATTCAGGAGACACTATAACAATTACTGATATTCAAGAAGGCAGTATCAGATTAATTGTAGAAGGTTCTCAAGAAGATATCGAACGGCTTGTATCTCGCATCAAATCAGGAGAACTAACAGAAGTAAACGGTTTTCCTGTTGAGGATGCTCAAATTTTGAGCGAAATCTCAGATGATGACGAAAGTAACGAATTAGATGATAAATGGCGTCTAGTGCAAGAGATTGTTAGTCAGCCAGTTAAGGGGCGAAATTTGAGTGGCGTTGACTTGAGCGATGCCGACTTGAATGGTGCTGACTTGAGCGGTGCTGA